>CALLNG010000033.1 GCA_938005345.1 uncultured Clostridia bacterium | reverse complement strand
CTTGGCCCCAATTTTCTCCTGCATCCGGTTCTTCTTGTGAAACAATCAAATTGTCATACCCTGCGTTTGCAAATGCGATTGATACCGTCCCATCCCGGATGATATACCAAATATCCCCTACCTGCATGGGCGGTGTTTCATTTTCCGGCGCAAAATATACATTGGCTCCACCTTCTCCGCCTGTTCCACCGCCTCCGCCAGGTATGTCCTGCCAGGATACAGAGCCGGGCGCTGCGCCAGCTGTCAGAACTTTGCCCGCATTGCTGGTACCAGTGGCCGGAATATGTCCCCAGCCGTCGCCAGTTGGATGTGTATAGTTGTTTGCACCCTCCTCAATCCCGGCCAGCTTCGTCTTTTCCTCCGTCGTGTAGTCGTTTGTAGATAGGCCTTTCCCCTCTTCCTTATCCACCTTTCCGTCCAGCGCCGCATCTGTCTCTGTTTTGTTTGCTTTCATTGTGCCAGTAATCAAGTTGAGGAGCGTCGTCAACATACCGCTTGTTGTTCCTTCGGAATCCGGTTTATTAATAGTCCTTTGCCCTATTTTGGTATCTGTAACAGCACCATCTTCCAGCTTCGCAGTTGTTACGCTTCCATTTGGATGGTCTAAAACGGATGAGGATTGATGTGCATCTAGTTCTGATTGAACCTGTTCCACCGCCTCTTTTACAGTTTCGGCACCACTGATGGTTCCGGCATAATCAATATCTTCTGCGTCATGACGGTCCGCTTCCCCAGCGACATGTTTTTCGGTCTGCTCATTCATCAAACCTAAATTGGATTTGATGATTCTCCACCAATCTTTTAATTTAGTTTGACCATCATAATTCTGATTGATATTTGCCATTGGATTTCCCTCCTTCATAAATTTTATATATATATAAAGCGTCTATCCTAAATGGATAAACGCTCACTTTTTTATTCAGCCAGTTTAGCTAGCAGACAGATTGCTTTCCAGCTCCTCGATTCGTTTCTCTAATTCCTCTATTTTGGCTCTTACCTTTACGCCGTCTACCGTCACATATTGCCCTGATGAATCGTTGACAAAGTGAATGCTGCTAGAAACTTTATATAGACTGAGTGCCGTAACACCATCTCCCTTTGTTATAATAAAACAATCATTGGAATACGTAACGCCGTTTATCGTAGCAGTATCTTCTCCATTTCCTGCGCCTAACACCAAAATTGCATTCCCGGCGCTGTCTACTGTCATTCCTATCTTTTGTAGCCGCTGTCCGTTTGCGTCCTGGTTGATTTTGATTCCGCGCTGGTCTATCTCAGCAAACACTTCGTTTAATACAAGACTTTGAACCGGCGGGATTGCCTCGTACGCTTCCTTGTTTGTGCCAATAAAACGGGATGCATACATCGTCCCTATAATTTCAATTTCTCCGCTGTCATTGATTCCAACGGTTTGCGTGCCATCCTCTGCAAACATTTCAAATACAAACTGGTTACCAGAATACCCCATTTTTAGACGCACGGTATTATTGGTATCTGTAATGGTAATGAGGCTGTCTTGAATGCTTAGTTTACCATTATCACTCATAATATCAACTAACGTTGTTGATAGGCTTCCTACCCACATACGGCTGTCTAAATGACCTTTTCCATTAGAAATCACGTTGTACCACTGCCACTTACTGCCGTTTTTGCTGCCCATTGCAATCACAGATTTGCTGATACATACGGCATAGCGTGGATTCTTTGTATCATCATAATACACATGCCCCAGGCTTCGCACACCAAACCGATCCGTAATTTGTACTGTGCTGTCTCCCATAGGGATGATGGTAAGGCTTTCGGTTCGTTCTGTTCCTTCTACGCTGTCTTCTTTGATATTGTCATCTTTATCTGTATTTCCGGTTATGTATTCCATAGAGTGTTTCCCATCAAAAATATTCATTTCCAGTGTCCGTTTGTCCTGGCCCAATTTGATAGCATTTTCTGTCGGTTCATTTGGATGAATCTCTACTTCTATGATTTGCTGGTCTAAATTCAAATAGTCTTTTTCTGTGTGCTTTGCAGTATTGATACAAAAATATTCATCTATAACCGGAACGACATCACCCAGTTGGTAGTCATATTCCTTTCTATCCTCCAAAAATGCCAAATCTGTAAATTTCACCTGATATTCTATAGTAGGGAGGTCTAGCTTGTTCTTCATACCAGCTGTATTCACATACTTGTTTTTTTCTTCTTTTAGATTGCTGTTTCCGCAATGGATTGGCGCGTCCATATTGGCACAGGCCGTCCAATATAAAACACTTGCCCCGTTAAAGCTGTCCGGGTCATCTTCTCCCAGGGCCGCAATATCACTGTATTCCGCGTATCCTTCGATTTCTCCAAACACGTCCGCCCATTTGCTTTTGATGAATTGCTGGTTTCCTTGCGTCACATAATCAATGTGCAGGTCATCTTGTCCCACTGGATACACCTTAGTGATAATACTACGCGCATCAATATCGCGTTCCAGCCCGTTCATGTTAGCGCCAAACCGCAGCGGCCGGACATGACGCTTCCCAATCGTTTTTACCAGCGCTATGGAATATCCCTCTAGATAAACCTCCCCGCCGCCCGTTAGCTCTACCACTTTTTGCAGCACCTCTGCCGGATTGGTTCGGTTTAATTCTAAATCTGTTGGAACGTCCCACCACTCCATATCGCGCGCTAAAACTTCCGGCTTTGTGAATACATGATACGCTGTGTCTTTTAGTGCTTCTACCATCATTTCATATGGTGTTTTTCCTATCATAAAGAAATCGGGAATCACCTTGTCTGAAAGATCTATCATAGCCGCATCATAGCATGTCACATCGATGCACGGCTCGTCCGTTTGCTCATGAATATGCGTGATACATTTTATCCGAAACGGCTTGCCCTGGTAAGTTACTATGTTGTTGATCTGGATAAGCTGCATTTCTTCCCCGTGCACTGGATAGCGAAAAGTAAGTTCGCCCGTGCCGTTTAGCTTATACAAAACCTTAGGTTCTTTGATTTCATGTAATACCCTGGCATGGGTTTGATACGGCGGCTTTCGGTCTTTGTCGTAAATGTAAAATAGATACTTCTCTTTGGATTCCATGATATTCCCCCTTTGTTTTAGGCATGAAAAAAGCGCTTACCAAATTGGTAAACGCTTGCAATATCCTGTTGTATATGGTATAATGTGTACCGGGTAGATATGGAGTGTATCGGAAGGCGGTTTGCCACCCTCTATAGAAAGGGGGTGGCGCTTATGGATTACATAATCATTATTTTAACTTTGATTTTACTATTGATTATTTCCATAAAAAATTAACCGCCCTCCCAGCCAAAAGAGTTGCGGTTAATTTAGACTAAAACGTTTTGGCAAACCGCCTTTATAGCGGTTCACTCTCTATCTGCCTTTATTATATACCCTTTTGCCTATTTTGTCAACTACCTATTTACCTAGCAGATTGGCTGCAAATATGAATCCATTTATAAAACCGAATTTTTCAATCTTACAATTTTGGTCTGTTATCGCTTCATCAATATCATTGAACTTTTTGAATCCATCTGTTTCCCTTAATTGATATAGGAAATCGTTAATCATTTTATTATATTTTATCATGTTTGCATCCTGATTGAGCATTTCGATATACCTTCTGGTATATTCGTCGCTTTGTATATAGTCCTTGAAAATTTTCTCCGCTCATTTTTTCAATAACTCATCCATAGTGTTGTCCTCCTCAGCAAACTTTGTCTAGTTGTTCAATTAGTGGAAAAATATTATGTTTCTTCAATAATTCATAAATAAACAGCCGACCCTTTTGTGTCCATTTTGTTTGCATCTTAACATCAGGAGTTCCATTACTATGCGTTATTGGAATTGTATGAGAATGTGTATATCCATTGTCATGATACTTTGAATACAGCAGCCATTGTCCACTTTGGAAATACTGGACGCCTAGTCTATGTAGTAGATTGTTCATTTCTCTGCCAGACATGCCATAATCTTTGGCAATCTGTGTTACTGTTACCAACCCTTTGTTATTTAAAATGATATCGACATAGTTTGCCTTTGGTTTTAGCTCTCCAATGATTTGTTCCTTCTGTGCAATTTGCAACGTTAGGCTGGTGATTTTGTTCTCCGCCATCCGTAACGCTCTGGACATCACCATTTCTGGCGTATTCCACGCCTTTTCTAAATTGATAAAATATTGACGCGCTTGTTTGCCTTTTTCGTTACGCTGCAACATTGCAATTTCTTTCGCCATTTCGATGGTTAGCTGTGCATCCCTTGATGGACGTCCTCCTGTACTTTCGCTCAAAAATGAGCAAAAGTCTTCACCTTCTTTAAATCCGTACTCACACATTCTTGGAAACCAGTCTTTATAGGATGTTCTAACTCCCAAAAAATCATGTAATTCTCTTGCCGATACTGTAGGTGTGTCGTTGTCATAGTTTACTTTAATAATTTCGTTCATAAAAACAGCCTCCTCAAAATTAAAAAATCTTGACAGAAGGCTCCATCTGTAGTATAATAGATTTACAGATAGAGAACATCTGTCATTGTCAAAAGATAACCTGTGTGGTCGGCAAACTACAAGCAGGTTATCTTTTTTCATTTTTATGCGATTTGTTTATAGCGTCTTCCACAGCCTTTGAAATTGCGTCTGCAATGATTTGTGTAAGTGCTTTGGATAAAACAAAATCATCTATTGATGTACTTTTTATCGGTTGGTGCCGTTGTTCTTCTTTCTGCCATTTAAGATCCTCTCCCATCAATACACCAATATTAGTATCTACCTTTTCGATTTGTTGGACATTTTCATTTTCTCGAATATCATCTTCTACTAAGTCCATCAAATACCTTTTTAAAGTTTTTCCAGTTTTCTTTAATCTAATTTGCAGTTTGTCATAAAAGGCTTTATCAACGCGAATCGCTAATGACTTTTCGTCCGTAATACTCACCACCTCTCCATGAATGCATTATAACGCATTTTTAATCAGTTTGCAATATTTTTAATGCATTTTCAGCATATTGCATAAATTTTGAGGTTATTTTTGCATAGAAAAAGCACCCGCTAAGGAGTGCATTTCTCATGTTATATTTTATTAAGCAAGTTCTGTTTTGCAGTCTGGAATTCTTGTTCGGTTATAATTCCATCTTTATATAGTCCAGATAATTCCTTCAATCTTTCAGAGATATTATTGCCATCAGCATTGGATTTCTCGTTCATATTGATATGATTAATTTCATATTCCGGGATTGCTTTTAACAAATAATTATATAAATCACTCGACGAAAATATTAGATACCGTCTTTCTCCATCGCTCAAAAAGCAAATTATTGTCTGTGAATTATCTATTTTTTCCACTTCGCTTTTTATTTTTTTTACTTTCTTTCGACTCCCTATTACCGCCCCAACAGGCCCGGCAAGAGCACCACCTATAATGGCTCCTCCTATGCTAGTGCCGCCTCCGCCTCCGCCTGAAATTTTATTATAATAATGCTCTTCTCCACTTTTCGTAAAATATTCAATGCTATCTAAACTGATTCTTTCTACTTTGTCATTTGCCATATCACAAAAGTTCAGCGCGTTCTTATTTTTCCATATAGTATAGTTTACTTGTCTATATATATTGTTTTCTCCTTTTACACATGCGGACTCTACTTTATTCTCTGGTATTCTATACTTATTGTTTAATGTTTGTATTCTTTTGTTATATTGTTTATTTTTTGTATGCAAGTAGGCTCCTAGTACACAAATTAATGCAACAATAATTATACCAATAACTTCTCCCACGAATATCTCCCCTTTCCAATTCCAGTATAGCATAAACTGTCATATACTGTCAAGGAAAGGGACTAAAATTTTACTCTTCTCCATAAAATACATTGTAGGGATAGACTGCTTCCACGGTTCCGGTCGCTTCTGTAATTTGTAACAGGTTATCTCCTCCTAGAAATTCAAAAAACACCCCTTCTACTTCAACTAGGTTGTTATTCAGCCATGCCGTTTGGGTCTGGCAGTCAACCACAAATTCCCCGCTCCACGCATTATCATAGGTAATTGTGCAGCCATTGCAGGAAACAGACAGTCCGCTGCCGCTGCCTAAAATATGTAAGACTGGCGCACATGGTGCAGAGGTGTTGAAATAGGTAATGTCTCTCCCTAAGTCAATCGGCCCGCCTAGCTGGAAGGAGCTATCCAACGGAATATCCGCATCCAGCGGAATGTTTGCGCTGTCAAACACGTAGTGGTTAAACGGTTCGCAATCAAATGTTAGCTGGAAGGCCCCCGCGCTTTCAAACTGAAATTCAACCGGGATTCCGTTGGCTGGTTTTGCAGACCATACGATAACCGGCATATCGTCAAAAATCAAAGGGGAATAGCCTCCTCCGATATTGGCAAGCCACACGGCTACCCTTGCCGTCATAGCCTGTAGATTCCGGTATTCGGATGTTGTTTTATAGGAACATTCCACTTTCAATGTCTTGTTATCAAAAAATGCCCGGCCGCGGCTATTTGCGGCAGTATAATCCCCCTGTCCGTCGTTTGCCCTGTCTGTCTGCACTGTTTTTTGTGGTGCAAGCAGTGGCCGGTCAACTGTTTTTACAATCAGTCCAAAATCATCATAGCTATGTTTGCCCTGGTAGGTGAATCCTCCGTACATCATCTTGTTCTACCCCCTCAATCCTAAAGCGCTTAAATCTGCATTGGAATGTGTATGTACCGTGACTTGATAGGTCGTATTGCGGCTATAATCTCTATGGTCGTCAGAAAAGACGTTTGACACGCCGGTGCGGCTTAACGCTTCATTCCAGGAAGCAATAGTGGAATCGGATAACTGAAACGCTTCCTCAATCTGCTGCGGCAGTTTGTTTTTGAAAAAGTCATCTAACGGATTAATAAAGTTATTGGCAAACTCTTGCGCTAGGACATCGCTTTTCTTTATCAATTCCTTGATTTCATTCGCTACCTGGTTATCATCAAAGACAAGCTGTGCTTTGATTTCCGCCTGTTTCAGCAATCCTTCCTCTAACTGATCCAGCGCGTCCAGTTCCTCTTCCCGCTGCTGTTCATTTTTTAGCTGCTCTTCTTCTTTGTTCAAATCCTCTAGCTGGTCCAGCAAATCCTCCAGCTTTTCCTTGCCCTCTTTCGTGACGGCACCTTCATACTGTTTGATTTGTTCTTCCAGCTCCCGCCGCTTTTTGTCGCGGTCTTCCTGGTCCCGCATTTCTTGCAGTGCGTCGTAATGGGCATTGACCTTTTCCCGCTCCGCTTCTATGAAATCCTGCACCTGCTCCTGCAGAAAGTCTTTGTACAGGTTATACCGGGTGTTTTGCACTTCATCAATGTCAAAAAAGAGATTTTCTTGAAAATCTTTATATTCTTCTCGGATTTCTTCTAATTTTTTATCTAAGTCTTTGATTTCAGGAGATAATTCCGTATAGTTACCGCTCTCTAAATATTCACGCCGTTTCTGCTCTATTGCTGCGATTTCTTCATCATATTTTGCATTTCCTTCGTATAACTCTTCATAAATTCCGTCAATAATGCGACCATAGGCGTCAATTTCATCTCCGACTGAAAGATTGTCCCGCCCTTTTTGTATGCTTATCCATCTGTCGCTTGCCTGACGCATTTTGTCATACATGCTGATTATTTTGTCTGTGGCGTCCTGCATATCAGATATGATAGTATCCCATTTTTCTTGATTTAGCGTAATTTCTTTGACGTTGTATTCCTCAATCACGCTGTTTAGTTCTTCCAGCATATCGGTACGGAAATCAACGGATAAACGCGCGTCGTTCATGACCTCTTCATATGTCGCTTCCGCCGCTTTAATAATGCGCCATCCCGCTTCAATTTCGTCATCCACCGTCATGGCATTCAGTGTCTTTTGGTAGTCAATCCAGTTTTTCGATTCTTCCAGTTGTTTGTCGTACCGCTCCTGCAGAAATTCTTCGTCCCGCTTTTGCGCATCCTGGAAATACTGGAGTTCCAAATCTTCCGCCTTTTCCGTGTATTCCTGGCGGAGCTGCAGTTTCTCTTCCTCCGTCATATACTCAACATTGAGGACGTCTTCTGCATATTGTCGGTATCGTTTTGCCCGCTCTCCCAGCGCGTATAAAACGTCATTATCCGTATACCGCCCATAGGCTGCCTGCCGCTCCACATACCGTTCGTCCAGGCGCTCTACCTCTTCGATTGCGTCTTTATACTGTTCCACCTGCTCTTTTCGCGCCTGCTCTGCCTCCCGTGCCGCTTTTTCTGCGTCCCGCGCTGCTTTATCGCTATCCGAGGTTTTCGACTTAGGCGATGAACTCTTTTTGTTAGAACTAGTATTCCGTGGCGCTGTCGATGTGGTAGATGGTGTTTTGGGCTTATAGGAGTTCAATGTCAGGCCGCCAAAATCCACGCTGCTTAATGCGGTCCCAAAATCAGCTATAGCCATGCTAAGTTCAGCTACATTAGTTCCGCCGCTCCCTTTTATGTTCCAATCTATATTCGGAAGTTCTATCCCACTTTGTCCGCCTGTTTTTATCCATTCCCCAACATCAAATTTTCCAAAAGACGTAACATTCGGTTTTAATGATATTTTGTAATCAAAATTTGCAATCGTTTTTCCTAAGGCCGTAATCAAATTGCCCGCTGCTTGTGTCACTTTGCTTATTGATTGCCCTAGCTGATTATTTGCAGAATTAATTCCAGCATTCAAAGCGACATTGTTATTGAAAATGCCGTCAACAATTTGACCATTGCCATTGGTAATATCTGATACCATCAGACCAGTCGCTGACGCTACATCATTTACAATGGCGTCAAATGCTTGCTGGTTGCTGGAATACATAGATTCCATATCTGCCTCAAAATCAGACGCTAACGTTTGAAAAGAACTGCTTGCCATGTCTGCTGCTGTAAATGCAGACATTCCAAAGCTATCCATGTGCGCTGTTAGATAGTCAATGTTATTAGAAATGGTGGATATAAACGGGTCGAATCCGGCGAGTGCGCCCTGCGCATTTTGCAGGCTGGCGGCGTATGTGTCAACCTCTCCGGCCGCATTCACCCATTGCCCGTCAACCTGTGTCAAATCATTGGATGTAGTATATAAATCCAGCAGATTTTGATTCGCTTCTGTAAGGGACTTTGTATATTGCTGCACCGAAATAGAGCCGGAAGCAAACTGTTTTGTAATGTATTCGACTCCCTGCGTGGTTGCCTGGGTAAATCCGGCGAACATGCCCTGCATTGCTTCATCTGACTGCAATGACGCTGCACTGAAATCAATGGACTGAATACGCTCTTGCAACAGGTCAAAATACTCATTAACCGTTGTTTTGCCCTCTGCAAAACCCGTATTCAGTTCAATCAAATCCTGCGCCATGTTTTGCAGCAGTGGGCTGTCCGGGTACGATTCTGTAAGCGCCCGGATAAAATCGCTATAGGTATTGGCAAATTCCCTTGTGCCAAATTCCTGCTCTTTGACTTTCTCTATATACTCCGCCGTGATTGCGTTTTTCTGCTCTTCCGCTGTTTTTAGGTCGTCGATTGCGTCTTTGTTTAGCTTGAACTGCTCGCCTTCCTGCACCAAATAGCGCACATACTCTGGATGGTCCTGCAACATCTTTTGTATGGTCTGAGAGGACACTTCTCCCTCTTTATCGTACTCTGACACTACGTCCATTAAAGATAAAACATTGTCTATGGACCCTTGCAGCGCGTCCTCTATGCCGGTTGATGACTGCTGCACTTCCCTTGCAAGAGATTGTAATTCAGCAATAATATCTTCAACTGTCAGCCCTGTATTCTCCATTAAGTCATTAAATTCTTGATAGCTGGTAATGACTTCCGGCGACAGCGTCCCCGCCTGCGCCATATCCAAAAGGGCTTCTTTGGTTTCCTTGAATCCTTCCGCATTCAGCACTTCATCAAACTTTAACTTGTTTAATTCTTCTGCAGAAAACAACACATTATTCATTTCATTAATGCTGTTTTCAAGCCTTGTTTTCATTTTTTGAGAGGCAGAATCAGTTCCTGTTATTTCATTAAAAGTTTCTACAAATTCCGTCCTTATATCTGCCAATTCTGCCTTTAGTTTAGCTAACTTTTCACTGTAGTCGGTCAAAAACCATGGATTCGTTTCCGATTCCATTTCTTTCTGTAATTTTTTGATTTCCTCAACTTTTAATGCATATTTATAATTTTGCTGAATATCGCCAGTAAGTCCCCGTGTATTATATAATGACTCCGCTGTTTCAAGCGCTGCAAAGTTTTTCTCTTCTGCTTTTATATTTCGTTCATTTTCAAGCAGTTCCTGGCGAACACGCAACTCTTCGTTGGTTTCTTTTAGTTTTTCCAGTTCTCCCTCTTCTGTAATCGTAAGTTTTTCTTTGGAGTTTAACTCATCAATGCGTTCCCCAGTAGTTTGTAGTTCTGATTCCACAGAATCTAATTCGGATGATATATTATCATATTCCTGTTTAATATCATTCAGTTTTTTTACTTGGTTTTCATACGATTCAGTTAATGATACTACTGCTACCGTCACACCTGCAATAATGGCGGGAAACCAAAACCACGGACTAGCAAGCATAGCGCTATTGAGTTTGACTTGCGCCATAGTGGCACCTTCCGTTGCCAAAATTTCTTTTGCTTTCGCAGCCGTTTCAAGTGTAATAGCGCCAGTCTCTGCATTTCGTAAAACAATGGTTTTCCCGGATAAGATATTAGACGCTACTTGCTGTGTCATTCCTAGTTTTGTTGCGTTTGTTAAAAGATTAATAGCGGTTACTAATGTTGTTATCGTTGGAGCAATCTTAAACACTGCCCACCCTACACCTACAGCCGCTAGCACTCCTCGCAAATCCCATAACAACTTTATCAAATTAGTGACGCCGCGAATAACAACGGCAATGCCGCTTCCAATATTCTGTGCCGCTCCGCTGTCTGTCAGGCTTGTCATGGTATCCAGCAAACCTTGCAGCTCGCCTTTTAATTCCTCAAATCCTTCCTCTCCTGCCTGGCGCGCCACCATATGGATGGTATCCAAAAAAGTAGACCATAACCCGGACATGGTTTGGGACTGTTTTTCCATCATGCCAAAAAACTGCCCGCCTTCCGATGTCATGGATTCCATGGCGGCATTGAGTTGCGGAATCCCCACTTCGCCCTTTTCAATTAATTTAGACAGTTCTGCTGTCGTAACACCCATGGATTCCGCTAATCCATTCAGCAGCGGAACCCCTGCCTCTGTCATCTGCCGCAATTCTTCGCCTGATACTTTCCCTTTGGCAACCATTTGTCCATAGGCTAGTGCTACACGGTTAAACTTATCCGCATTTCCCTGCGACAAATCCCCTAATTGTTGCAGTCTTGCCATAACATCTTCCTGCGCCACGCCATACGACAAGAGTAATTGTGTTGCCTTTTGTGTATCTTCCAGCTGTAATGGTGTTTCTGCGCTAAACTGTTCCAGCTCTTTCATTTGGGCCTGTGCCTTATCCGCGCTTTGCAACAAAACCTCAAAGGAGGTCATGGACTGTTCAAATTCCGCATTAGAGCCAATCAACGCATCAAACAATGTCTTTCCAGCTAGTCCTACTACAAGCCCTTTTACCGCTGAAAAGGCATTTTTCATTTTCCCGGCGCTTGCTTCAAACGCCTGCGCATTGTCGTTGACCTCTTTGGTGTCCTTTGCCGCTGCTTCTGCTGCATTGAGATACTCTTTTTGCAGTTTGGAAAGCTGGGCGTTGACTTGCTGAACCTGGCTTTTTACTTCAAGCTGGGCTTTTACATTATCTGCAAGATCTGATTTACAGCGTTTCACTTGCTGGCTATTTTCTCCAAACTTTTTCGTATTCTCTTCGATTGCCTTCGTGATATCCTGTTCGTCCTGTTTCAGGATTTTTGCTTGCTGCTGCAAATCCACTAAGGCGTCTCTAGCACGGTCTACGTTTTGTACATAATTCGTACTGTCCGCTGTTAGCCTTGCATGCAATCCCATTTCTTCTGCCATGCTCATAACCCCCTACATTCCATATAATACTTGTATCTCTCGCGGCATGTCCTTTGTCTCCGGCACGTTTCCTGTCTCGTCTTCGTCTAGGCTATCCAGCAAGGAAAAGACTTGATAGGGGCGCTGTCTCCCCACCTCATCCGGCAATCTTCCCCATGCCTTGAACATTGTACGGTATAAATCCCTTAGCTTTTGCTGCCCGCCTTTTTCCGCGGGCTTTGTGCGTTTTTTACCGCTTGCGACATATCACTTACGTACCAATTACACACTTTTTGGCAAAAGGTAGCCAGTGTGGCAGGCGGTGCGCTGTTCAAAACCTCTTCCGTCGCGTCTGTTCCCTCAAACAGATAAGCGACTGCATTTTTTGCCATAGATAAATTCCCTTTTCTCTCATTCCGCTCATCATCCACAAGACACATGGCTTCAAAATCCCACGGTTTTGATATAATTTTGTTACCATCCACTTCTAAACTTAATACTCTTTGTTCCATTACTCCGCATCCTTTCTATCATAAAAAGGGGTGGGGAGGGTTGCCCCTCCTCCACTACCGTCTTTAGCCGCCAACACCTGGAGCCGCGATTTCCCAATATACATCTGTGAACCAATTTTCCTCGATTACCTGCGGGGTCACGCCTTCCGGTAAATTGGGATCGTCATCATCCAAAATACGTGCAGCCTTTCCAGTAAAAATGGTGTTTGCTGCCTTAAAACTGAACCCGTTTGTCTGGAAATTGATGCTGCCTCCCTTTGTCTGTGCCGTCTGTTCGTTTGGCATAAATTGCGCTTTGAAAATGGTAATATACCGCCATGCCCCAGTAGATTTTTGCACCCGGTATTGGATGAAGTTTTCCGGGGAATCAATATTCCCGAGCTGCAATTCGCCTGTTGCCTCGTCGTAGCTATCTCCATAAAAATCCGCTGATAAACTAGGCGGGATATCCGCCACGCCGATGGAACCGTCAAATTCGCCCGCGCCGACCGCTGTCGCGTATGGTCCACCGTCTGCAAAAAAGGTGGCGGACTGCGCATTTCGATTAAACCCAGCTTCTACCAACCCCGGAACCGCTTTTGGCGTTTCTCCCGTAATTCCTTCCTTTGTGTCTGTCAATAATTTTCCATAGTGGAATTTATCCACACTCACTACTGGCATATACGCTTGATTATTTGGCATAAAAATTCCTCCTTACAAATTAATTGCTTCTGTCTTAAAATACATCATTTTTCTATGTAGCCCTGATACATCCCGAAAGCCTCGCCCCTGTACACGTCTAAAATGGTTCTGTACCATCACGCTATTGACCTGGTTCGCAATCGCTTCGCACCGGCTGCGGTCTGCATAATTGTCCCACACGTCTAGTTGATAGGTCGCTTCGGTAATGTGTTCACGGCCTTCCACCGTAAAACATTCCGTGTTGGATACTTCGGTAATGGTGATAAGCGGAAACTTTGCCTTTGCGTCCGGAAATTCCAGCGATACTGGCGCAATACCCTTTAACAGGTTATAAATCGCAACATTCAAATCTACCATTATTTCATCACCCGCCCTACTGCGTGTTTCACTGCATTTGCGATATTTTCTTTGTTGGCATCCAGGGCAGGGTATAGATAGGGCCGCGGAGACATGCCCGCCCAATCTTCCCGGTGCGGAACAGAAGGATCTCCACGCTGTCCCGTGCCATATTCTATATAGGCCGCATATTCAACGTTAGAACCTATCTCTACGCCTACTTGTTCCGGTAAATCCGTTACCACGATACTATTGCGCAACTGTCCAGAATCAACCGGACACAAATTTTTTGCTGCTGTCTGAACCAGTCTGCCGCCCTCCCGTAGTCCAGCTAGTACCGCTCCATCTACCACATTCGGATCCGCCATCTGCTTCATCCGTGCAATCGATTTGTCAAAACCGTCTATGTTGAATTCAAAATGCATATCATCACCTCGGATAAAATCCATAGTCCTGTTCTGGCTCCGTGTTGCTTTCCGTCGGCGCAAACGGTTCCAGTGCCAACTTTTCCGCCAATACAACAAGATGGGTACTGTATGGCTTGATGGATACGGCTTTATACTCCGGCGCAGCTTTGCTATTTATGGAAAGCCTGGTATCTTCGCTTATACCGCAATCCGGCAGGCATAGGATGGATAGCATGTTGTACACACGCTCTCCGTATACCTCCGCCGCAATTTTGTTGTCTGCCGGCTGAACGTCGCATTTTACGGTCTCGGCATATGTCCATTTTGTGGCGGTACCAACATAACCGCTTTCCACTATCTCAGGCGTAAATAAATGTACCTCTGTTAGGTCTCTCTGCGTCAGTCTCATATTACAACCTCATTTTTCTAAATTTGTACATGCGCCTTTTATCCGCATCGGTGATTCCTTCGTCTGTAAAACTCCGAGATATTCCGCCTTGTGACCGGGCAGTTTCCCCTTCGTTTCCCATGCGGTTATACTTTCGGATAGCCATTTCCACCTGCAGCCCGATTAATTCCTCCGGCACTTCGCCAATATTGCAAAAATTTCGGATTTCCTCTGCCGCTGCCTCCAACAGAAGATTTCGCACAGTATCATCCATATTTTCTACCAGTACTTTCATCCGTTCAGCTGCTTCCATTTTTATCACCGCACTTTACACAGCACTTGTAATGGTAGCTGTACCGGAAGCAATCGCCTTATTCGACGCATCGCCCCGCGCCACTGTGATTTTATGGCCGTTTGTTGCTGTAATTTCCGAACCGCTTGTAAGGGCCGTCCATCCAGACAAATCTGTTCCATAGCTTACGCTAGGAGCGGTGCTGGATGCCGTTTTATAGAATAACGGTCCTTCAGACGGGCTTACCGTAATTTTGCTTGTGCCGCTAGACGTGCCCGCCTCTGATGTAACCGTCAGGGATTCCAGAGAAGGCGCTGCACTGCGGTGTACATAAATCGCATTCTTTTTGTTATTGAGGATGAAGGCATCATAGTAAACGCGCCCTTCAACCAGATAGCCATTCACGCCGGGCGGATTGTCATGTACTTTATACTCCGCAAGTTTTGTAGGTGACGTGCAGGCAATCGGATTGGTGATAACAAATTCCACGCCAGACGGCAAATAGCTGGTTGGAACCAGGATAACCGGCACGCCGTCTATCTGGCCGACCTGCCCATTTAACATCATGTTTTGCGACAAATCCCCGTTTTTAATAAACGCTGGATCCAGTTTGATGTTCATATAAAACGTCGGCGTCACATAAGCCAGCCGTCCGCCTCTGGGTGCTTTCAAGTCAGTCAATGTTGCTGTCCCGGTCAAAAATGCCTCAAATGCATTGGTTTTTGTAATGGCTTCCGCGTCAGATGTTGTCCCGGCACCATTGCAAATGTTTTTTAGCCGATAAATATCAATCTCCGGGATGACCACTTCATCAATCTCCCGCTGCAGTGCCGCACCTGCGTTTTTAATGCCCATTTGGTCTGCGTTGTTTCCATTATCAATTGTAAAGGTAAAAGAGCGGTCGCGGCTCATGGTCATTTCCTGTAGACTGTCCTGCAGTTCTTCCGGGTTTCCATACCGGCTCAGGCCGGATCGGGTATAATCCCCCATCTCCACCGTAGGCAAACTGTACACTTTAACCGTTTTTACCCCAACAAAATCATAACTTGTGTTGACCGCCGGGGTCGTAACCGCCCCTAGCTTAAATCGTTCATCAATTTGTGTTGAATACTTTTCGGCATAATTAATTGCCATATCTCATTCCTCCTCATTGTTCAAACCCTTGTAAAAATGGGTCTGTCTCTGTTTGTTTCTCACCATCTGCAGGCCTTGCCCCAGTGATTTGCGTTGTTTTGTCCTGAAATAGAAAGCTATAATTTTCTTTTACGTTTTTCAGTTGCTCTTCTAGGCCGCTCAGCGTCCCATCCTCTCTCAGCTTTAATTGGTCACGGTTCAATTTCACTTTTACTAGGTCGCTGTCAAGCGCCCCGGACTTAAGCAGCGCACTCTCTAGCGCGGAATTGAATTTCAGCTCGCCAATCTGCTTGTCATAGGATTCCTTAGCCGCCTTATTGTAGGCCTGTAGCTGGGCAATTTGCTCCGACAACTCCTTGTTGTTCTCTGCTGATTTGGATAGTTCTTTGAGCTGCTTGTCCCGCTCTCCAATCTGCGCCGAAAGAGTTTTTACTTCCTCGGCTTTTGTGTTGTAGTCTGCCTTTGCGACAAACCGTTTCCCTAACTCCTCATGAAATCTTGCAAGATTTTCTTCGGTCACGTTCTCCGCGCCAAAAATTTGTTCCAATACTTCCTTCATATTCCCTCCATATTTGCGCTTGCCTTTTTATGGCGGCCAGCCCCGCCCTGCGCCGTCTATTTTTATTCCGCCGGCTTAGGCGGTATTTTTCATATAAATTGCGGCAAATCCGCTTGGAAATAGGCAAAATAAAAGCACCTGCGCGGTGCGTAGATGCTACGGTGGTATTCTTAAAATCATGGTATCCCTCCTATGTGACCTTATATGTAAAACTTGAATGTAAAAGGGCATAAAAATAGCACCCTATGGGTGCTGGTTTCATGACAATCTATTTTTTTATTAAAAGCCACGCATCAGTGCGGCCAGTGCTTCACTGACAAACAGTTTCAATGCTTGCAATCCATAAATGCCACATTTTTTTACAATATATTTCACTTTATTTTCAGCAGTAAGTTCTTTTTGAATGCCAAAGTTCTGCTCCACATATTCTATGCCATCGCGTGTCAGTTTTACGTTATTCGTATTGACCATATAAAACCTATTATTGTCCGCAGGAAGAGTCGTAAGCCCTGTGATATATCCTTCGTTATCCAGTTTTTCCAGTGCTACATGGAATACATCTATATCCATATCGAGTGCAGTGTTATTTACATTTTTCATGTTTGGCAAGTCTTTTTGGTATTCTATATAAAACGCTAACAAAACTTGTTGCTTTGTATCTAGTTTCATGACTGCCTCCTTTACTCTTCCATTTTATCGCCTGGCATATGTCATTCAAGCACTTTTTCAATTTCGTCTATAGAAACGCCCCATAGAGTCTCCCAATCTTCTGGTGAACTACCAACATCAATATCAAAATTTTCTACACTGTTCACTTCAATAACACACCCCTGCCGCCCATCTTTTAATAAAACTTGATCATATTGTTTAATCATAAGCATTATTTCACCTCTTTAATATATGCGCTTGCCATCCAAATTCTTCCCTCTTTTTCCTTCCAGCCAACAATAACATTTGCTGGCGTTCCTTTGTTGCCGTATAATATTATTTTTTGTTCATAGCTGTTCCCAAATTTGTCTGATTTTTTCAGCGTTGCCGGGTATCTTTTAGCTTTTTCAAGGATTTCTTTTTTTAACGCCTCATAATTATCCTTGTTATAACCTAACCTACTTGTAAATGCTTGACCTTTCGCCCAACCATCAGTATTCCTTGAATTAAACAGATATTCTAAAAACTTCCTATCATCAGCAGTTGCAGTTTTTGCATTTGGCAATTCCAATTCAGGGTTATTTATTAATTTCATTTGCCGTTTATAATCTAGCTTTATAAAATCCCAGGCTTCACTATTATTATACTTCATTTCTTGAAATTTTGCAAACGATTTTGGAACAACATTTCCAAGTATATTTTTATATTGTTCATACTGTTTTTTGTCTGCATACTTATTTTTATATTTTTTGACCTCAGAAACAGCTTTGGCATCTGTCTTTACATATGTCTCATACCACTCTTCATACGTCATATCTGCCGGGACGAGATACGTTTTGCCGGTAACCGGGTCGCGCGCGCGCCGTTTCATATTCTCCTGCACTGCACCCTCTATTTCTGGAACAGTCGTAGACCGGCACCACGGGTGCAGCGGCGGGATATTGGTTCCCGGCACCCCGTCTTTCACAAGAAACACCTTCCCGTCCATTGCCCGGCATATGTCGCTTGTCCGCATGTCCAATGTCGCTAAAAACCGGTATTTTTTGATACCGGATTCTTTATAGCTTTCCATTTCTGACATATTCGCAATATAGGTGCTTTCGGTGCGTACCAGGCGGCGCGCTTCCATGGCTCCTACCGCCATTTTTTCTTCTATCGCAGCGGCCGTCTTGCGGTAGCTGCGCCCTGTCATAAATCCGACGAGCAACTCTTGTTTGATTTTTTGATTCAGATTGGATTCTTTTCCCCAAATACGGGTGGAAAATAGTTTCCCGCTCCAGTTGTTATCCAGTATTTCCATAATGCGCGCCACTGGCATTTGCGCAAAGGAACATCCAAAGCCCGTCCCCTTTTGCACGTCAAACATAGTCCGGTTATATGCTTCTTGTGTTAGGTCAACATAATGGGCATGTGTGGCATTCTGTTCAAACTCTGCAAGCTGCTTTGTTTGTTCATCAATATCCCGTTGTAACTCCTGAAACCTTCTTATCCGCCAGGCATAGGCGGGCGCATTGATGATATTAAGCAGCTCCTGCTTCTTTTCCGGGTCTTTGACTTTACCGACAATCTTTTTTAATTCCGATAGCTGGACGCTATCCGGCAAGTCATGGAGCAGCTTCCGCGCTTCCGCCTCCGATAGTCCGGCATTTAGCTGAAATGTACGAAAGATAGCGCTGGTCTCTTTATTGATTTGATTTACAGCTCCTATATATGCCTGTGCAATATCGTCCGCAATCTTATCTGCCTGCTTATGATAGCCGTACATCCGCTCCTCTGCACGCTTTTTCCAGTAGTCTTTACTCTTCACCTACATCACCGTCCGGCGGAGTATTTTGCGTCATGCCAAAAGCCGTTTGCTGTTCTTTTGTCTGTCTCTCTTTTTGTTTTTTTAACCGTTTCATTTCTTCCTCAGCGTCCGTAACAAATGGATGATTTGCCACAATGGTTTCATCAGAAATAACATCCTTGCTGGTTTGGCACATCTGTACTGCTTCCATCTCATTGATAATAATATCCCGGTTAAAGACAATCTCAACTTCCTCATCGTCAAAATTGCCCTTACCCATAATTTCCAAATAGCGGTTTACAAACCAGATTACCTGTAAAAATGACCATCTGAATTCTGCTTCTAAGTCGTTACAGTCACTATCTAAATCGGCATACCGGAATTTGAGCGCCTGCCCAGAAGCGTTTCCCAAGTCCACAGCTTGCGTATCTACTCCACGCGCCGCTTCATAGATATCTTTGCGGGCCTGTTGCTGATAGGTATCATAGGCAGTAATATTAATATCTGCCGATATCTTATCTGCTCCACCATCATCATCCACCAAAATTACACGGTGTTTGCGTACGTCCTGATTAAATTCCTCTTTATCCGTGCCAAGATAATTTTTTAATACGTATACAAAGTTTGGTACATCCTCCAGGAGCTTTGATATTGTTTCTTTTTGCGTCTCCGAATCGTCCACCAATGATTTAATAGTGGACAAAAGCGGCATCTCCTCATGATTATACTTAAACGGGATAATTGAAATCCTGTACCAGTTATATGGTTTTCCATTAATCTCAAAATGTGCGCCGTCCCCCATTTCTACATCCGGATATAGCGCCTTTGCTTTGTATATGTAACGCTTTACGCCGTCTTTATTCCAATATTCCACATGCGTTACGCGGCTCTTGGAATATCCCTCATACTCTATACGGTCATAGGCCCGGATTACGCCATCCAGCTGCTCGTGCTCCGCGTCAACCCATAAGGGACACACCTCCTCGGATGGCAGCACCTTAAACCGCATCTCGTTATCCTCAAAATAAATCTGAACCCAGGCGATTCCTTTGTTAATTGCCTCCGTTCCTGCGTTCTTTAATGACTTAAAAAAATCATCGGATAGCAAAGCGTTAATTTGCTCCAAATAGGCGCTATTGTCCGCATTGATGGACGGTTGTTTTGCCAGCAGATAATCTACTTTTTGCTTCACTAATTTGCGCACGATCGAGTTTTTAAGGCCGTTGTCTTTATACCGGCACAAATAATACGCTTCGCCCTGTAGCATGGTTTCCCTCTTATGGCTACTCATCCAATCATTGAGTTCAATCTGTAAAATCTGTTCCATGGATAGTCCTGTTTTTTTGCCCTCTGCCAAAATCGCGCTGATGCGCTCCATCTCTGTTACCAACCTTCTCACCCCTATTTCAGAATAGATACGCCGGACCGTTTCATATCGTTTTCCATGGCATATCTCGTCATGTCAATGCTGTGGTTGTTTTTGTCTGGGAATCCGTCTTTCCAGTTCCCGTTATTGTCCTTCTCCAATTCATATTCTAAAAACTCCCTTGCCGTTTCTGGACAGCGGTTCCTATCAATGATAATTTCCTCTAAATTTTGCAGCCATGATATGCCATGCTCCACGCTTCCAGGTCCTTTCTTTGCCTTCTGAATGTGAAATCCCCTGTCTTTTAATTCATCATTGCTCCTAGGCTCTGCACTCTCCGCTGTAATTGGTCCGTTTAGTTTGTTTTCTTTTCTGATCGCCGCTGCAATCGCTTCATATTTTGCTCCCACTTTATAATACTCGTAGTAGATATATATCCTCTTGCGCTTACGGTCATAGTGCATAGCGCCATAACAAAACGGATCTGCAGCATATCCCCAGTCAATGCCGCGCCGAATGTTATCAAACTCTGCAATCTCGCTATCTGAAATCGGACGTATTGTCACATTGGTAAAGACTTCGCCGCCCGTTCCTGTCACTTCACCAAGGTATTCATGGTGATAATGATCCAGGTTTGTATTTTTGAGGTGCTCCGCCTCAATCAAAAATTGCTCTCCTAACCATGCTTTTGGTACAGCTCTATAGTCGCTGTGATGGACAATCCGGTCTTCCCTATCCTGCAAGACCTCCTCATTGACCCAGTTGCGCTGTGATTTTGGCGGATTGTAGGTATAAAACACATCAAACTTTATCCCGCCGCGCATTAATGATTGATTGATGGTCCGTATCTCTTCTATACCATTAAATTCATCGCATTCCTCATACCAAATATACCGGATATACCCCTTACTCACTTTTGTGGACTTTAATTTTTTCGGTTTATCTGCACCTCGGAATAATATTTTTTGCCCTGTTGGAATATATACCATCTCTAAAGGACTATATTTGACATGCCACATATCTGATACGCCTAATTTTTCAATCGCCCAATTCAGCTGTTCAAATACACTGTCCTTTAAGTATAGGCCAACCTTTCGCACTGCTACGGTATTCGTGCCAGGATGTGACATCATGCCAAGAATAATCTCTATGCTCACAAAGGATGATTTTGTGCTTCCACGTCCACCTTTTAGCCAGTAGTGGGTAAATGTGTTATTTTTGATGTTATGGTGCAAGTCATAAAATGATGGGGCAATCAAGTCTGTTAGTTTAATCATGCGCGTCACCGTTCGGAATGTCATCTACAATTTGAACAATCCCTACTCCTGACAGATTAACGTCTTGCCTATACTTGCCCTTTAACTCAAAGTATAGCTTAATTGCCTGTACATCACCATCTTTACATTTTTTCAGTAACGCTTTCCATACTGTGCTCAATTCTGCATCCGTATATTTTTCAATCAAATTTGCAGCATAGTTTATTACTTCCTCCTCCTGTATCCATTTATAAAAGGTCTGATGACTGATTCCAATTCTTTCATACAGCTCTTTGTTTGTCCCCGTAAATTCAGGATTTGCAAGCAACTCCGCCATTTTCAGCTTTTTTCCGCAAAGCGCGTTATTATCACTTTTTATCAACCTATTTGCCATCTAATATCACCACCATTTTTTGTACCCGCCGTCCCACCCGCCGGCTATTATGGAGTCCGGCA
>CALLNG010000032.1 GCA_938005345.1 uncultured Clostridia bacterium | reverse complement strand
ATCCTCCCTTCGTCTCCACATATCCATCCCCTTCCTATATAGGATATTACTATATAGGAATAATTTTGTCAATTGGTAAAAAAACAACAAAAATTTAAGTTTTTTATTATTGAAAAAATATGGTATCCTCCCTGAAAAATACAAAAAAACTGGGCACCAAGTTTAATACAATAAGTATCAACATTAGTGCCCAGTTATGGTGCGGGTAAAAGGACTTGAACCTTCACGTCTATTGACACTAGAACCTAAATCTAGCGCGTCTGCCAATTCCGCCATACCCGCATATTACATAGCTTATTATATCATGTCTTACTGCCAATGTCAAGAGTTTCTCGCTTTTTTGTATTACAACAACGCTGCAATGCAAGATTCTATTGCTTTTGATTCTGTTGTAGGCTCCAAATACTCCCGCACAGTTTCTTCTCTGTCTACTACAAACATTGTAAAGTTCATTTAATGTCCGGCGAGTTTTGGAAATCACCAGACTCCTTTGTTAACAGTTCTAAAATGATCCTACTGGATGATGGCCATGGCACAGCCATTGAATCCAAGCTTACTTTTTTGAAAAAACAAAAAGTAAACTCTTTTTTCTCCGTTCACGTCTATTTGGGCAAACACAAGAAATATTACACCGAAATTTTGTTTATAAAATGAGACAATTTTCTCATTGTTTCCTTATTCTCGTCCATGAAACTGATTAAGCAGAAATCCCAGCGCCTCAAATCCATGGTGCATATATTTTTGATATAGCCGTTCCAACTCTTTTAACTGTGGAGTAAACCCGCATTAAACCGGTTTGCACTATTAAAAGGACAGTTGCACCGTTTTGTATTTGTTCATAAGTCCATGATTTTACTCATATATATGGGATAAAAAGACTTGACCGTGAGGGACAAATATGAGAAAACGAAAAGAATTTTTATGGCAGGGAATTCTCCTGACTATAACCGCTTTTTTTATCCAAGCAATTGGTATTGCATTCAATATTTATCTTTCCAACAAATTGGGTGCAAATGGGATGGGATTATTCCAGCTCATTATGTCTATATACAGTTTTGCCGTAACTTTCGCAGCTGCCGGCATCCATTTAGCTGCGACCCGGCTAGTTACAGAAGAAATGGCACACCGCTCCGCTCGCGGAGCCAAAAAAGCTATGCAGATTTGTTTTCTTTACAGCACCTTAACAGGCGGTGCTGTAGCGACCGTTCTATGTCTATTTGCAAGACCCATTAGTGTTAATTGGCTTAATGATACTCGTTGTATTCTCTCTCTGCGCGTTATGGCTATCAGTATTCCCTTTATTTGTGCCACCTCTGCACTAAACGGTTATTTTATGGCCATGCGGAAAATAGCCAAAAACGCTTCTTCTCAAATTCTTGAAACTTTTGCACGTGTTGTAATATCCATTATTGCGCTTGCCGTCATGATGCCGACCGGACTGGAATATGCCTGTCTTGCAATAGCTCTTGGGGGAACCATTGCAGAACTTTTGTCTTTTGGTTATGCATACTTGCTTTACCGCCGCGATCTACGCCGTCACAAGCAAACTGAAAAAAAACCAGCCGGTTCCCATATCGCAGGTCGAATGCTATACATCACCCTGCCAGTCACATTTAGTTCCTGTATTCGCTCTGGCCTTAATACGTTGGAACAACTAATGATTCCGCCTGGACTACAAAAGTCGGGCCTAACAAGCACAAATGCACTAGCACAGTATGGTATGGTACATGGCATGGCAATTCCTGTTATCCTATTTCCCTCATGCTTTTTATACGCCTTTACCAGTCTTCTAGTACCAGAATTTACCGAGTTTCTTGCTAAGGGACAAAAAAAACGTATTCAGTACATTTCTACCCGCGTGATTGAACTTTCGCTTATCTTTGCCATTGGCGTCGCCGGACTATTTATTGCGTATGCAGACCGTATCAGTTCTATTTTTTTTCATACGTCTCAAGTCGCTTATTATATTAAATTGTTAGCGCCGCTCGTCGTTTTGATGTATCTTGACCACGCTGTAGACTGTATGCTGAAGGGATTAAATGAACAGGTTTATTCCATGCGCTACAATATTATAGACTCTATCATGAGTGTTTCTTTGGTTTATTTACTGCTCCCCATGCTAGGCATACACGGTTATCTTATTGTCCTATTTGCCAGTGAAATGCTCAATACCATTTTAAGTTTCAATCGACTCATGAAAGTGGTTGATTTTCGTATGCGTTTTGTATCCTGGTTTTTAAAGCCTGCTCTTGCGATCGGTCTTTCCATCTATCTAGTAAATTCTCTCTCGTTTTTATTAAGTTTATCAGAACTCCCCATGCTCATTGTTCTAGTAGGCACAGCTGGTTTTTGTTACCTAATATTTTTATACGTATTAGACTGCGCACACCGGCGGGATTTTCACTTTGCAAAATCCATTTTTCATTTTTAAATATATACTATTAAAAAGAGCGATATAATAGCACTATACCGCTCTTTTTCGTATTCTATTATTCTATTGTTTACCTTGAATATAGGCATCCATTGCTGCAGCAGCATTTTTCCCTGCACCCATTGCCAAAATCACGGTCGCTGCGCCGGTGACAGCGTCACCGCCCGCATATACCCCTTCTTTAGAAGTTAAACCGCTTTCATCTTTTACCACAATGCCACCCCAAGTCTGCGTTTCAAGGCCCGGTGTAGTCGCTTTAATCAGCGGGTTAGGAGTCTGACCAATCGCGATAACAACCGTATCCATTGGAATCACCTCTTCTGAACCTTTCACTGCAACAGGACGTCTACGGCCAGAAGCATCAGGTTCTCCTAATTCCATTTTCACACATTCCAGCCCCGTTACCCAGCCTTCTTCATCTCCTAGAATGCGCACCGGATTAGTCAGCATACGGAATTGAATACCTTCTTCTTTTGCATGGTGCACTTCTTCCAAACGCGCTGGCATCTCTTCTTCACTACGGCGGTACACAATCGAGACTTCTTCTGCTCCTAAACGTTTGGCACTTCTTGCAG
>CALLNG010000031.1 GCA_938005345.1 uncultured Clostridia bacterium | reverse complement strand
CCTTCCAATTTGGCATTTTCATAACCGGTAATGGAGTTGCCGCCGTTGTAGTCAAAGGTTTGTTCTTGTAATGTTAAGGTAGGCTGTTTTGGCGCAATGACCAGCGTATAGGTTGTTTGCGAAGCGTCCACGTTGGTGGAAGCGCTGATGGAAACCGTAATGGTCACTGTGCCAGCTTTTTTGATGGTCACCATGCCGTTGTTATCTGTTTGCGCGATGGTAGAGTCACTGCTGGTATAGCTGTCCGCGCTTCGTTTGTCACTGTCACCGATGCCGCTTACCGTGAAGGGTGCGTCACCCAGCGTTTTGTGTACTTCTTTGCCGGCGGAACCATCTACGATTGCCGTACCATCGCCTGGATTTAGCGTAATCGTCTGTCCTGCCTTTTGAATGTCAATGATGCAGGTCACAGAAGCGGCTAAATAGTTGGGACAGGAGGAATCCAGCGAAATGGTGACCGGGTGCTCGCCCACGTTGGTAAAAGTAGGCGCTTTATCGCTGGTGATGGATTCGTCCAGGCCTTCTGGCGTATAGGTATACCGGATGTAGGGCAAATAGGAAGATTCTGTGTCACTACCCTGCACTTCGGTTACAGTCAGTGTGGGCAGCCCCTTTGGCTGGCCATCATAGCCCACGGTATGGCGGGCTTCGATTTGCAGTGCCAGAGTTGCTTTGGCTATATTGAACTGCCCACGAGGATTAGTTAATGTATAGTTGCTAGCCAGCTTTCCTTCTAAAAAGGTATATTGCGCTTCCACCCAGTATGTGCCAAAATTGGTGGGAGGACCTTCTAAGGATTCGCCGTCTGTACGCTGGCGGTAATACCGGTAGGTTGTTTTGCTCTCGTCTACAAGACCTTGCAGGTTCTCCGACAGGTTGACAGAAGGATTCCCCGTTTGTGGACCGCCGTTATACGTAGTATTCGTCACCTTAGGTGCATTAGCCGTTATCGGCAGCGGCCGAATGGTCCATGTGCCAAGGTCGTAAGATGGAGCCGCAGTATGGTTTTCCCATTGGAAATTGTTTGCATGCTCCGGCAAAATAGTTGCTGTAACAGTATAACTATTTGCGTTGACAGCGGCAACGTTACTGATTTCAAAGATTTGGGCATCAGTCGATTTTAACGTACCAATCAGTGTTTGCGTGCCGGTTGTGGAGTCCGTCTCTATCTGTGTCTCAAACAATCCGGAAACAACCGGGGGATAGCGGAATGCTTGGTCAATCAAATTGCCGCTAAAGAGCACGCTGAAGTTCTGGCCGTCAAGAGAAGCCTCTTTGATGGAACGTTTGGCAATGGTCCAGGAAATCGCGGCATTGCCGTCTCCATCTAGTGTGGTTCCGTCTGCCCAGCGGTAGTTTCGTTTGTCCCACAGCACCGCCGTTGCGGTGTAGGTAGCCGCGTTTGTTGCATGCAGGGTACTGCCTTCTTTGTATGTAAACAGACCGTCCGCATCCGGTTCGTTTAGCGCAATCTGGTCCAGCCCAGTATAGGTTCCTGTGTAAGCGCCCGTTCCTGTGGCGTCCGGGTCTGGAAGCGCCTCGGGCGCCTTTACTGGCTGCGGGGATATGGTGACATCCACCGGGGTCAGTGCTGCCTCTTTTCCGTCATGATAGTCAGGATTTTGTATGGTCAGTGAAACCGTATAGGTTCCGGCGTTGATGATGGGAACGGCATCAAAACTGGTTTCTTTGCTAGAGGTAACCTTGTGCTCTCCCGAACCCGTGTCGGAGGGGTTTTCTTTGTTGATCCAAGTCCATTTCACGGTGGTGTACACCGGAACACCTGTAAAATGTATGGTATTTTGCGCTGTGCTGTTTTTGTAGGTGAGCGGTGAAATGGCCTGGTAACGCATGTCATCCATGTCGAGATTGCGGACGACATACGGATGGGTAATGGTTACCGTTTTTGCTGTTTTGTCGATAGTAATCGTGTAGCCTTCATTCGCCGGCAAAGCGCCTGAAGCGGTATACATCGTGGGATCGTAGGGGAATACAAGTTTCACAGTCCCAGTCCACGATTGTTCCCGTGTTGGCGGTGTGGCCGACTCAGCAGTTGTATCATTGTAATACGTGATGGTAATGTCGTTTAGGCCTTCCAGATTGTTATACACCTTCGCGACCTCGGCGTTGGGGTCTGAGAATTGTACCTTGGATTGCATGGGGGAGGGGTCGATTGTATCAATCGGCACTTCAGCGGGAGCCACGCGTATAGAACTAAAATCCAAGACGGTTCTGGTGACCGTCACTGGTATGGTTAGTTTTGCGTGTGTTACCGGATCCTCCGCGGCGTCTCCCATTCCCGCATAGGATGCTTTTGTCATGTCATCCGGAATGTACTTGACTGGATATGAGGTTTGATAGGTCGCATCCTCCATCCCGCCCTTAAATTCCAGCAGCTGGTCGGCAGGAACATCCCAAACCAGTTTTCCATGTGCCACCTGAGGCAGAGGTAAATCCTGCACCTTGGTTGTGGTGGTGCCGGTGGGGATGGATGCCAAATTGATGGTGATATTCAGCGGACTTTCTTCTCCGTCCCGCTCGTTGCTATGATAGGTATTGCCGCAAATATAAGCGATAATGGTTGCGGTACCGGGCTGTACAGCGGGATTGGAAATGGACTGCAGGCTGTATTGGTGCGCGCGTCCCGCCATATCAAAATCCAGATCCGGCGTATCTTCATAGTGTGGTTCCGTTTCCGCTTCTATTCCAAATTTTGGATACGCTTCTGTGATGTTCAAGGAACAATATTGGCGTGTAAAGGGGCGCGTTTCGCAGGTTGCGTCAAAGTCCTTCTCTGACTCCCAAATATGATCTAGCTTTTTGGGGGTCTCTACCAGCTCTTTTTGGGCCCCCATAAACGTGTACCGGTAAAAATCGCGGCCTTCATGCTGGCAAGTGGCCGGATAGGATTCCTCCGCCACCCAGACCAGCGGCGACTGGGAACCAAGGTAGCAGTTTCTGCCCGAGTCAAATAGGCCAATAAGGTTTTCATCCGTTGATTTGAATTTGAAATTTGTTCCAACTAATGTATATTCTCCCTCTGGCTTATTTTCATCAACAGGAACCGATTTACTGTATGCATCGTGTTCGGAGGAACCAAAGGCAAGGTCGCCTACCGATTTCAGTACTTCGGTTTCCACCGATACAGATTCCAATCCCTGAAAACTATAAAACGCTTCTGCGCCAATGGATTTCACCTTCTCGGGAATGGTTAAACTGGTTAGCCCTTTGTTGGGAGAATCCAGACCGCAGTAAAATGCGCGGTAGCCAATGGTTTCCAAATTAGCCGGCAGTTTTAAGTAGGTCAAGTTCCCTCCAGGGAAGGCGCTGTTACCAATGGACTGGATACTGTCCGGCAGTTCCAGGTAGGAAAAGCTGCAACCGGAAAATGCACTGTTGCCAATGGACTGGATACCCTCCGGCAAGGTGATAGAGCTCAGGCCGGTGCCAGAAAACGCAGAATCTGCAATAGCACTTAGACCGCTGCCCAGCGTGATACCACCAGTGCGGCCCAAACGGTTGCAGCCGCTAAATGCCGCAATCCCCAGACTGGACACATGGGAAAGGTCCAGCGGCGTGGTTCCGTCTGCCGATGCTTGCAGCTTAGTTGCGCCGGAAAAAGCGTAATCGCCAATGGCAATAACCGATTGAGGAATGTCTACCGTCTCCAGCAGTGCCAATCCAGAAAAGGCATAGTCGCCAATGCGGGATATGCCGCTTTGCAGATAGGCGTGATTAACCGCTGTTTCCGCGGACCATGGCGCGCCTTTTCCTGTGCCCGCTGCATAATTGGGTATGGCGTAATTCTGCCCGCCGCTTTTGGAATCCCGGGAAACGACAAGCGCGGTCACTTCTACCATACCGCCAATGGACGAATCAAATTCCATTTTTGAAAAGCGGGCATAGGCCAGATCGCAGCCCGTCATGGTAAGTCCATAGTCAAATCCCCAATCAGCAAGTTCCGGTGGTATATAATAGCTGGCCCGCCAGTCTACTTCCGTAATCTGGGTAACCGTGTCCGCCGTAAACGCCGTTATGGGTAAGAATAAGCAGAAGGTTAGAACAAAGGCCCAAATTCGTTGCTTGTGTTTGTGGTTCATGGTTGTTTCCTCCTTTATCTTAAGATATGCTCTATGACTGAACACAAAATCTCCCCATCCTTGTATTATCCAGAGAGTGTTTTTGTGTCTCTCGTTTGGTGTACCAGAAGAATGCGGACTGCGCGGTTATGCACTTCTGGTAGTCCTAGCATTTCCCTATGGTATGCTACATTGGTAGGCCCTATATAGGGTGGTACCCATGAAAAACCTATATATAATAAAACAGAATCTAAGCGACAGATTAGAAAACATACCGGGATAGAGTGGAAAACACTGTATTTTGCAAAGATACAGTGTTAGAAATACCAATGAAGCCTTTTCCGAATTCCTGTTTTCTGTAGTGTCGCTGTTAGATTCTGCATAAACGGCATGAATTAACTTTTGTTTAGGAAAGAGAAGAATTCTTCGCTACGTAATACAAAAAAATTGGACGGGGG
>CALLNG010000030.1 GCA_938005345.1 uncultured Clostridia bacterium | reverse complement strand
GGAAACCCCAACTGGCTTCCAGGTTGCGTACTTGGTGGATGAAGACTTTGACACGCTGCCCACCGAGGACGACGCAGCTACGCGGCCGATTCCGGTTTCCAGCGACTGGGGCGATGCAAAAGGTTTATCTACGGCAACCGTAAATGATGGTGCTTTGGAACTGAACCGTACGGGTGGTTCAGTTGGAAATGTAGAATTAGATGTACCGCTGATGCCGGGCAAAGCGGGAGATAACTTGATACCGCGCGGCGACAATATGATTGAATTTGAATGGAAACGTGACAGCGGTTCCCAGGTGCAAATATACGTCCAAGGGCAAGCAGGACATACCATGAAATTAAATTTCCAGAGCAATGGTATTAGTTATGTTTATAAAGGTTCAAATACCAACATGACGAAGTTACCAGGCAATCCAGATACCACGGAATTTACCAAGGTGCGACTGCACATCAATTCTTCTGAAGCAGGCAAGACCTATTTGGAACAGCTTTGGATTAACGGCGAGGCACAGCTAAGTAGCCGGATGGAATTGGTGGATGCCGGAGATGGTCTCAAACAAATTATGTTTGCGCCGGGTAGTGGCGGAAGTACCGTAGCTGGTACGCCAATTGTTTCGCTCAACTACCTCAAAACCTGGCAGAGCGCACCATCACAGCTGGAGGCGTTTGTAGAGGAAAATGGAACGAACATCGCGTCCTTTGACGATATCAAAGGCAGCAATACGGCGGCAAACAACGTTACCGCGAACTTGACTCTGGCAACAAAAGATTTGGGCAACGGCCTATCGATTGTGGGCTGGAAATCCAGCAATACCAATGTGGTTGCAGCAAATGGAAGCGTAACGCGGCCGACGGATGCGGATGCAACCGTGACACTGACACCCATCATTGGCGCAGCGGACGTAACGGACGAAGCGGATGGCGATTATATTACGCTAGATGGTACGCCCATTGAGGTTGTTGTGAAAAAAGACGATTCCGGTCAGCCGCCGGTAGACCCGGATGACGGATTCCAAGTACAATATCTGGTGGATGAAGACTTTGACACGCTGCCCACCGAGGACGACGCAGCAACGCGGCCGATTCCATCAACTTCTGCTTGGAGTGGCGCGGCGGCTTCGAGCGTAATTAACGATGGAGCAGTCGAACTGAAATTAGACGAAGGCAGTGCACAAAGCACACAGCTAAACATCCCGCTCATGCCGGGTACAGCGACTGGCGCGATGCCGCGCGGCGAGAATATGGTGGAATTCCGCTGGAAACATCATGCGAATGCAAAACAGTTCTCCATTTTCGTGCAGGGCAGCACGCCGATTGATGACAAGGGCACAAAGGGCCATGTCATGAAATTACAAAAAGACGACGATACTACCATTATCCGCAAATCCATTGACGGCGGATCGAGCGCAGGAAACTTTGAAACGGTTAAAACACTATCTGGACAAACGTTCTCGGAATACACGACAGTCCGGCTGAAAATTAACACAGCAGAATCAGGTAAGACCTATCTGGAACAGCTTTGGATTGACGGAGCAGCGAAACTGGACAGCCGCGTAGAACTGTTTGATGCGGGCGATGGTTTGTGCCAGCTGATGTTCGCACCTGGCAACACAACGGTACCTGTTGGTGACGCGTCTTGCAGCATTGACTACCTCAAGACCTGGCAGAGCGCACCATCGCAACTGACGGCATATGCCAAGGCATCGCCGGTGAACTTTAGCGACATCCAAGGAAATAACACATCGGCAAGCCAGGTGACAGACAATCTGACGCTCAGCGCTGTAACGGAACTGGCCAACGGCCTGAAAGTAGTGGGCTGGAAATCCAGTAATGAGAGCGTGGTTCAGGCAGATGGAACTGTAATACGGCCGGAGGATTGGCAGGGTGACGCAAAAGTGACGCTGACGCCAATTGTGAGCACGACCGATACGACAAACGAAGGAACGGACGGTGTGATTACCGCCGAAGGCGCGCCGATTGAGGTGACTGTCAAAGCGCAGGAGGGAACTGGCCCAGCTGTGATAACCACAGAGTACTATATCAACGAACCCTTTGACGCACAGCCAACAGACGGCACAACGCAGCCGCTGCCGGCGCTTGTGAAAAAAGAGGGAAGCGACGCTTCCATTGTCTATGAAAACGGCGTTTTGGATTACCACTATGTAAGCGGAGCCAAAGACGGCTGCCAGCTGGAAATCCCGCTGATGCCGGGCAATCCGAATGCAGAAGACCCGTCAGCGCCTATTGTGCCGCGCGGAGAAGTCTATGTGGAAGTTAACTACAAAATGGGGCAAACCCCGTGGCAGGTCTTTATGGCAGTGTGCGGAAAAGAAGCCGTAGACGGCGAATACCGCTTGTTCCGCCTCAATGTCATGGATGACAAAGTCAATGTAGACAAATATGAAGGAAGTTCTCTCACTACGATTACCTCTTTTAATGTGGGAGAAAACGAATTCCGCAACACCATGCAAAAGCTGCGGATGCTGTTTGATACATCAGATGGCAAAACTGTACTGAAAAAAGCATGGTTGGGTGATCAGGAAATTACGTCCAACCAAACATTGAACGAAACCGGCGGATTGTATAACCTGCGGATTTCTGCAGGATCGAACTGCCCGGATTTGGCAGAAGGGGATACCATTGCGCTCATTGACAGCGTGAAGGTATGGAAACCGCTGGCCAACACATTGGCAGAAAAAGCGGCAGAACCGGGTGCCATCGTTACCTTTGACGACATCAAAGGAGAAAACACAAATGCGAATGAAGTCACAGCAGATTTGGATTTTGTGACCAAGAAGCTGACGGAAAACGGCCTGACCATCACCGGCTGGAAGTCCAGCAACACCAAGGTGGTTGGCACCGATGGAACCGTGTCCCGCCAAAAAGAAGACGCGCCGGTGGAACTGACGCCGATTCTGGGTGTGAAAGATTTGGAACAGGAAACAGGACAGGAATACACCACTGTGGACGGCACGCCAATTTCCATCATTGTAAAAGGCGATCCGAACAGTGAAGAATCCCTGACGGACTTGCAGTATTTCATCAATGAAAACTTTGACAACATGCCAACTGAGGCGGAAGGCGATACAAGACCTATTCCGGAAACATCGTTCTGGGGTTCTTCGACTGCTTCTCCTGTAGTAAATGATGGAGCAGTAGAACTGGTTTTGGACTCTGGCAAGGCCAATGAAACACAGTTGAACATCCCGCTGATGCCGGGTAAAACAAAAGAAAATTCAATGCCGCGCGGCGAAAATGTAATTGAATTTGAGTGGAAACGTAATAGCAAATCAGATCAAACGCCAGTCTATATTAGAGGTGGAGCCGGACATGTACTGAAGTTAAACATTACTGGAAATTCCATTGATATTCAGACTTCGCAGGATGGAACGGCGAGCGCATCCAAATTCAATACAATTGCGACGGTGAAAGACGCCACGTTAACAGAGTGGACAAAAGTAAAACTATTGTTTGACACAACGGGAGAAACAACCTACATCGAGCAGGTTTGGATTAATGGTACTCCAAGATTAAGCACAAGAGCATCTACCTTTGACGCTGCTGAAGGATTGCAGGAAATTCAGATTGCACCTGGGAACGGGAGCATCTCAGTTGGTGAGGTTGTATGCAGCGTGAATTACATTAAAACGCGGCTGAGCACAGAAGATCAAATTGCAAACCTAGCAAAAGATGTTGTCACCTTCGACAAAATTAAAGGAACCAATACGGCGGCGGACAACGTCACCGCAAATCTGGATTTCAGCCAAGAAGAAATTAGTGGATTTAAGGTACAGGAATGGAAATCCAGCAATGAAGAAATAATCGAAACAAATGGTACCGTGCACCGTCCGCTCTATACGGAAAGCGATGTACAGGTAACTCTGATTCCGGTGCTGGGCATCCGGGATATAGAAGGGGAAGTCGACGGTGAATATGTCTATGGCGACGGCGCACCCATTGTAGTAACCGTGAAAAAGATGGGAGCGGCAGAAGCGGTAGAGCAGGTGAAAACCAATTTGAGCTTTGACACCATCAAAGGAGTCAATACAGCGGCAGAAAACGTCATTGATAACCTGGATTTGATTTCCGAATTAGATGGCGTTGCAATTACGTGGACGGTTCAGTCCATGACACCGTCCGGCACAACGGCAGTGATAGATCCGGTAACCGGTATGGTGGTACGCCCACAGATGGACGAAAGTGACGTCAGCGCGGTGCTGCGTGCGCAGCTATCTTGCGAAGGTGTGACGGATACCAAGGATATTACTGTGACCATCAAAAAATTGGATGTTACAACGCAGGAATACTTGCAGCAGCTATTAAATGCACTGACCTTTACAGAAATTGCAGGCGGCAACAAGTCCGAAAACGAAGTAACACAAAACCTGAATTTGATGTCGGGCTTTAAAGGGGCAAAGGTCACCTGGACGTCGTCACAGCCAGCGGTTGTGCACACGGACGGTACTGTACTCCAGCCGGATTATCCGAATCCGCAGGTGGCGGTAGATTTGACGGCAACTCTTAGCATGGAGGGCGCAGAGCCAGTCACCAAAACATTCCATGTTATTGTATTGCCATCAGACGCTGAAAACCTGGCTATCGGAAAAACCGTGAAAGCAAGCGTAACTGCAGACGGTGGTACGAATGCAGCAAATTTGACGGATGGTAGCATGGATACTACGTTCCGCACCAAGAGCGGCGCGAAACAGTATACCGTCACGATTGATTTCGGCGAAGAGACGCCGTTTAATACCATGACAGTACATGAAATAGCCAACGAAGATGGCGCTTATGCAATTGAAGCTTATACGATTGATGTTTCTACAGATGGAACCAACTGGACGACAGTGCATACAGGAACGACAATCGGCACTGAAAGCAAAATTTCATTTGATCCTGTTTTGGCACGGTATATCCGTTTGAATGTCACGCAGAAGAAATCTGGCATGGCATCCGAACTGGCAGAATTGGAAGTACGGCTCCAGCCGACAGATGAACAGCGTGCAAAAGCAGATATCGCCTATTTGGATGTCGAGATACCCGACACCATCACAGCAAACAGCATTGTTTTGCCGGTGAAAGGCATTTTTGGCTCCGAGCTGACATGGACAGCTACCCCGACGGGTATTTTGTCCGGCGGTACAACGGGAGATGGTGACACGCAAACCTTTACCGTTACACACCCGACGACCGGGCAACGGATTACCCTGATTGTAACAGCATCGAGTGGCAGCGCGAAGGCGACAAAGAACTTTAATCCATATGTGAGCGGAACGCAGACCGGAGGTTCCGGTGGAATCGGCGGCGGTGGCGGCGGAACTGGCAGCAGCTCAGGCGGAAATAGAACGCCGAATATCTCAGCTGGCGACTTAAGTGGCATTGAAACGCCGAACAATAATATTGACCAAACGCCACACGATGGATTCCGTGACATGGAACAGACACAATGGGCAATTCCATATGTCATGAAACTGTATACGCATGGCGTTGTACAGGGCGATGAGAACGGTAACTTCCAGCCAGAAAGAAGTATCAGCCGTGAAGAGTTTGTGAAAATGCTGGTGCTGGCACTTGATATTCCGGCAAGCGAAACAGCAGTACCGTTCAATGACATGCAGCAGGGCGGCTGGTATGTTTCCTATATTCAGGCAGCAGTTGCGGCTGGCATTGTCAACGGCATGTCGGAAACGCAGTTTGGCGTGGGAGAAACCATCAGCCGTGAAGATATGGCAACGATGATTTACCGCGCAATGAACTATCTGGAAATTAGCCTGGAAGAAAACGGAGAGGCAGCTGTTATCACAGATGTGCAGAACATCAGCGGCTATGCACAGGAAGCTGTTAGCACTTTGGTGCGCAGCGGTGTCATCAACGGAAACGAAAATGGACAGTTCCTGCCCCAGAACCAAGCGACAAGGGCAGAAGCTGCCAAGATGCTGGCTATGCTGATGGAATAAAGGCCTAGTAGGATTTTGCAGGGACGCCCAGCGTCCCTGCAAAATCAGAAATGTGAATACGCAATGGGGAGGCTGCGAACTATGAAATTGAAAAAAATAATCAGTATGATGCTTGCAGCAGTGATGTTGCTGGCAGGCAGCATACCGGCCTTGGCAGAAACGGAACTGCCGGATAAAATCGTGTTTGATTTGGAATCGCTTGGTATCGTGCAGGGCAACGAAAATGGCGATATGGAACTGGACAGCCCTGTAACGCGCGCTGAGTTTGCATCCATGATGGTGCGTCTGAATCAAATGCAGGATTGGCCCGCTGCTTTGCCGGAGGGCTATACAGATGTAAAAGAGGAACACTGGTTCTATGACGATGTGTGCCGTATTTTGTCCGCTAAAATCATGGAAGGATACGGAGACGGACGGTTTGGGCCAGATGATCCGATTGACATGGAAATGGCAATGAAAGTTTTAGTGGTGAGCCTGGGATATGATATTATCGCGCAGCAGCGCGGCGGATATCCAGACGGATACCGGATTCTCGGCGCGGAGCTGGGATTGCTGCGCAGCAGTAATATATCTTCAGATGTCTTCACCCGCGCAGATGTGATGCGCATGATATACAACAGTTTGGATATTACCCTGGCGGAGCCAGGTTACAGCGGAGATGATATCCTCCATATGACTGAGGATACCCTCCGGCAGAGAATTTTGGAACGGGATGTGGAAAGCCAGCTATTTAAAGGAAAAGGGATTGTAACCGCGAACTCCAAAATGTGGCTGGGTAGCAGACCAACAGGAAAACTACAGCAAAATGAAATTTACATTGACGGCGTCCGCTACATTTCAGAGGATCCAGAAGCAGATAACTATTTGGGGATGGAAGTGGACTACTATGCACGGGAAGGCAGCGATGGGCTGCTGCACTTGACCAATATTCAGCCCACCAATCAGAATCAGACCTTGACGCTGACAGAACAAGAGTGGACGCAGCCGAGCGGCGGCAGAATGACCTACTATGAAGATGGCAGACAAAATACCATCTATCTTTCTCCACAAGCGCTGCTGGTGAAAAATATGCGGCTGCAAACCAGTTACACAGACCAAGATTTGACTTTGACGCGCGGTGCAGTAACGCTTATAGACAACAACGGCGATAATGCCTATGATATCATTGACATTGAATCGTTTTATAGCTACCGGGTAGACCGCGTAAATGAGCAAGTCGTGTATCTCAAAACGGCAGGAGATGCGCCTGCGCGTAATTTCATTAATTTTGAGGATAATGAGGATATCATCTACACCATTTTAGATGCAGACGGAAACGTTTGCACGCCGCAGGATATTCAGGCGGATGATATCGTTAGCATTGTGGAAAGTGAAGACGGAGAAGTATGCACTGTTGTCATTGGAAAAGACAAAGTCACAGGTAGCATTGTCTCCATGGAAGAAGATGAGCGTGTACAAATTGATGACACCTGGTATGAACTGGAGCCGGGATTTGCGTCTACAGGAAATGTACTGGATGTAGGGGATGCGTTCGATTTCTATTTGAACTTCCGAGGAGAAATTTGTACCGTTAAGGAAGCCATTGGACAGGAAGGTGCAGAAAAATATGCCTATGTGGCAGAAGTCGCTTCCAGAAATGGAATGAGTACGAATCTCGAAGCAAAACTACTGCTGCCCGGCGACTTTGTAGAAACACAGGAAGAATCCGATATTGAAGATGACACCAGCGTGATTTTGAAATTAAAAGGACAAAACTCAGATGTTGTCATCATGAAATTTGCGGACAAAGTGTCTGTAAACGGCGTCTCTATGGGTGCGGCGGAATTGGCGCAATATTTCTCAGAAACCGATGCGAGCGGCCGGTATGTGAACAACATCATCCGCTACCGTACCAATGGGGCAGGAGAAATCAAAACCGTGAACACACCAGAAATTGTGGGAACTGCCGGTAGACGTGTATATAATGCAAAAGAAAAAGTGTTCGGCAAAAAAGCAATTTCCGCATTCGGTGCGGAAGAAACCACCAAAGTGTTAATGATTCCGGATTATGAAAAGCAGAATATCAGTGAAATTACGGATGACGACTATCTAGCGCCGGTGGAAATCAACGATGAACAGGAATACTACATCAACGGATATGATATGAAAGAAGAAAATGAATGTGTGCGGGTGCTGGCTATCACAACCACACTTAAAGCAGACAGCCCCGGCGCCATTATTGACAGTAGCAAAATGGCGGTTGTGGAATCGGTCAACATGAGTGTGGACGACGAAGAACAATCCCGCTATAAAGTGTATTTCTGGTCGGATGGAGTTAAAATGAGTTACATGGTGGACGATGCTGCAATGGCGCAGGCAAAAGAGTTGCGCCCTGGCGATATATTCTACTATGCAGTTTCGCCATCGACCGACTGGATTAACAAAATTATCCGGATTGATAATGCAGTGGAACCCGCTAACGGAATGGGCGAATTTGGTATTGGGACAGAATCCAATCCAGAAGGTCTTGGAAAAACCGTTTGCGGTTGGGTGGCCGGCGTGGAATATCAAAAAATTGAAGATATTTTGAACCGCCGTGTGGACCGTATTACTATTGATTTTGGTAATGGACAATCCACTGTGGTGAACGCAAACAGCCGGAATGCACCGCCCGTCTACTTATATGATTCCAGACTCAAAACCATTGAAGTGATCACGTCTCAGGACATTATTCCGGCCCAGACAAGCAACGGAGACCAAATTATGGTGCATATTAAAAATAGTACGGTGCGGGGCATCGTGATTGTCCGCTGAGGCGGAAGGGAAACGGAGGTATGAAACGATGAAAGGAAAACGGATTCTAACCGGGCTGCTGCTGGTATCCATGCTGGCAGCAGGTTTCCCTGCTGCCGCGGAAGAAACCACGCCGGAGCCGGCTGTACAGCCAGACGCTGCCGTGGAAGAAACTGTGCAGGATTCAGCTGGACAACTGGACATTGGCACAGAGGAGCAAATCGTCCAGACGACAGCGGAGGATGACCAGACAGAACAACGGGAGGACCCGGTAACCTCGTTTGAGGATGTAACTAGTATTACCAATATTTCAGACGAAACGTTTTATGGAAAATATGACGCACAAAGCGGGGAATGGGTCGTTCAGCCTTATTTTAACTATGACAAATACCCTGAAATGGCAGAAGTAAAGCAGGCTGTCATGCAGGTGACAGACGGCGATTATAGCGGCGTAAAGGAAGCCGTTTTGCAATATTACCGGGATAAACGTTCCCGGCAAAACGTGCCCATGTTGGGTGCAGCAAATACCCAAAATGCGTTTTTGGGCTATGCCATGGAAAAAAATATGTACATTCATCCCACTTGGCCAGTGTTAGGTTACTTTGATGTGACCGATACGGCGGAGTATCATTCCGTAGACGTCACCCACCAGTGGGACAGCATCAAAACGGCGCCGGACCACATTGTGTCCATGATTTTGATGGCATCAGAAAAAGATGGCAACACGGCGGAATTTGAAAGCCGGGAAGCGGCGCATCCGCCCATTTTGGAAGTGGAATCCAACGGCGTTGTCACAACGCTTACTGCGATTGCGGATGCCACTGTGATAGCGGGCAGCCATGACAGCACCAACTACGGTTCAGAGCCGACTTTGCTGGTAGAGGAGAGCGCAACGACAATTGGCGCGAGCGAGCCGACAGACAGCAATACCAAACGGTCGCACATCAAGTTTGACATTTCCGACATCAGCGTTACGGATACCATTACAAGGGTAACCCTTAAAGTATATGGAAAAAATGCAACATCCAATGAGGCAAAAGAAATTTTTGCCATGAAAGTGCCCAACAACACTTGGGATGAAAACGTGATTACGTTTGCAAAACTGGATGAGACACAGGCCTATGAACACATGGCGTATTCTTGGGACGGAGAGGACAGTTTGCGTTATATACGCCCCAAATACCAGGGATACCGTTTCCGTGAAGAAATGGAGCGTTTTGAAACATGGATGCCGCAGCTGGTCGGCATGTATGTGCAGGGAACGGAGAACAATGAAAGTTATGCCTATACGGCGATCCGACAGTGGGTGGGATGGCTGAATCAATCTGGTACCGATCCTAGAGGGACAGATTACTATATTCCGCTGGACCATGGCTGCCGCAGTATTGCGTTGCCGCGTAACCTCGCATGGCTAATCATGTCAGAGCACATGACGCCGGACATTTGGAGCGCCACACTGAAATACATGTGGAAAAGCGGCGATCTTATGGTAACAAACAACTATGCCATCAATGATACCGCGAACGCAGGCGTTGTGGCGGCGCGCGGGCTGCACATGATGAACTGCTATTACGATGAATTTGTCACCTATGACAAATGGCTCGCCAAAACGCGTTCCAAAATCCAAGCAGTTGCGGACAGTAGCCTCATTGCTGACGATGGTTGCTATGGGGAAGGTTCTTTGGCCTATGCCTCCATGACGATTAACAATATGTTCGGATACACGACGCCCAATACCGATACCAATGTGCCGGATCTGCCTTTTAATGACCGGACGCAGTATGACAAAGTAGAGGACTTGGCAGTTTATCTGATGGATATGAGCCGGCCTGGATATTATGATAACCAATGGGGAGACGGTGGCGACTACACGACTAGTGAGGCAGGGGCGTTTAGAACGGTTTTAGAAGAGTTTGATAATCCCTATCTGAATTATGCCGTTTCAGGCGGAAAAGAAGGAACTATCCCTCCTTATACATCAAAGCTTTATAATAGTTATAAAAGAATGGTTATGCGCAGTGGTTGGGATGAAAACGATACCTATTTGTTCACAGAACTGGACGGGTATGTACAGCACTCCCACTATGATGACAACAATATTATTGTATCGGCCTATGGGCAGTATTTGCTGACAGACCAGTTGTTCTTCTCTTATGGAACTGGGCCGGTAAAATCGTATTTGGAATCTACACGCGCACATAACACCATTGAGGTTGACAACGCATCACAAAACCGTAAAGTAAGAGGAACAGTAAACGGTTGGGAAAGCAATGATATCTACGACCATACTACCAATGTCTCCCCGACTTATTCCACAGCCACGCATACGCGTGATATCCTGTTCGTGCGTCCAGGTTTCTGGATTGTGGGGGATTATGTAAAGCCAACGGATACAGCGGAGCACAATTATAAACAGCACTGGCACATGATGCCGGATGCCAACATTACATTGGACGAAGGAACGCTGACCACGCGCTCGAATTTCCAAGGGACTGCTAATATTCAGGTGGTACAGGCCAATGCGGAGGATATGAACGCAACCATCAATAATGGCTATTACATTGGTACAACGGCGGACTACGTGACCTATGAACAAACTGCCTCTGGTCCGGTACTGTTTAACACCATTTTGTACCCAGAGGAAGCGGGCAAAGACGTGAGTGTATCAGCGGAAACGCTGCCGCTGGAAAATGTACAAAACAACGGTGCAACTGCGATGCACATTAACATTGATAACCAATCAGATAATAAAGTGACACAGGCGGACTACTATTTGGTACACGATGAAAACCAGAAAGCCGTGCGCAGCTTTGCTAACTATGAAACAGATGCGCGCAGCGCCTATGTGGAACGGGACGGACAGGGTAACCTGACACGTTTGATTGTACAAGATGGTACTTATGTGAAGGATTTGGACAAAAACGTGTATTTATTCAAAGCGGAAGAAACCGTAGATCAAATCGGATTTGAGTTGAGCTATGGAAAAGCGGTATGGGATACATCTACCGATGTGGATATTGAAAAAGTGACCTTCTATGCAGACAATCAAAACGATATTACCAGTGTCTATAAAGGCAGCGAAGGTGCAGAATCTAATGAAACGGCAGTGCCATTTAAAACATCGGGCCGCTACATTTACTTTGGCAGCGAACCAATTGAAGACGGGGAACAGACGCCAGGCGTTACGCCTACGCCGAAACCTACGCCTACACCTGGTAACGGTGTAAGCGGCGGTATCTCCAGCGGTGGTGGTGGAGGCGGCGGTATCGGTAGCGTCATTTCAAACAGCAACGCTACGCCAGCACCAACTCCTACACCGACTCCTACCCCTACACCGACGCCTACAGCAGACCCCAATCAATCAGAATTGCAGGGCCATTGGGGCGAAGAGGAGCTGTCAGCGATGGTGGACAAAGGCATACTCCAAGGAAATGGAGAAAGTTTAGCGCTGGAAGCACCTGTTACCCGCGCGGAATTTCTTGCGATGCTGGTGCGGGGATTAGGCCTGGAAGGCACGTCCTACCTGGGAGAATTCCAGGATGTACAGGCGGATGATTGGTACGCGGACTATATCCAGACGGCGGTAGATTTGGGCATTGCATCTGGAACTGGTGAAGGAATCTTTGATGCAGACCGCGTGATTAGCCGGGAAGAAATGGCTAAAATGCTGGTTTGCGCCTTTGAAACGGTAGATGAAGGAAATACCGTGCCAGACAGTGCGCCGGATTTTGCAGACCGCACATCTATTAGCAGCTGGGCGCGGGAATTTGTGGAAAAAGCAGCAGGTTACGGATTATTACAGGGAGATGAAGCAGCAAATTTCCAGCCGCAGCAAGGCGCCGAGCGCGACCAGGCAGCTGTGGCAATTTACCGGATGCTAGTCAAGCTCGGGAAAATGTAGCGCAGCAGCTCATGCCGCAATGGAATAAAAATAAAAAAGGGAGCCGGGCCTAACGTTGGACCCGGCTCCTGTAGCGTTATCCTGCCTACCGAAGCAGAGACGCTTCATAACGGAAAAGATGAGAAAAATGGATAAAAAAGGCCGGAAGAACAGCCATAGCGGAAGGCTAAAAACAAATGGGAAAAGGAGGCGTTTGCGATGAAACGTATGAAAATTGATGATAACATATTAAATGGCGTACATGGCTATACAGACGAAGCACATTACATTCAGCCGGAGGAACCGGTCCGCTCCCGGCTGGAATTGTTTCAGGACCAGAAGTTTGGTCTAATGATGCATTTTGGCCCCTATGCGCAGCTCGGAATACCAGAGTCGTGGGGCCTTAGCGACCACGATGCGACATGGTCCCGCAAAGAAATTGACTGGGCAGCGGATGGGGAAGAATTTCGGAAAATATATTTTGGACTGAACAAATCCTTTA
>CALLNG010000029.1 GCA_938005345.1 uncultured Clostridia bacterium | reverse complement strand
AATAAGTAATGACGTGGTTGCTGCACCAAGCTTCATTTTCCCGTGTTAAATACTGTATAACATTTTTATCCAATATACGCCAGCCCAAGATAGTTTGTTTGTTGCCGGACACCTCCGGGTCAACGGAAACATATTGAATCCGGCGTCCCAAATATTCTTTCAGCGTAGCATCCGCTCCAGAAAGTCTCACACCACCTACCTGTACCTTGTCTTTTTGCAGTGTTTGCATACCGGCCATCTGGCTGACTTCAGTACCCTCTACAATCCCTTCGCCAATTATCCATCCCATTTTGTTGAGATATTGTCTTTCCAGTGTTTCTCCTTTCCGGCTTTCATACACCAAACCTTCCTCAATACCAGTTACATTAAGCATCTCAGCATCAAACGCATTGTATAACATTTTTGCAAAGTCTATGCGTGTTATAGGCGTATCTTGAGAAAGGTCAATATCCCTCAAAATGCGAAGCTGTTGAGCATAGGAGAGATATCCTGTCGGATAACCACCCTGATATATGGCCAATGTACCGTATCCAAGTGCCGCCACCAGCATTTTCGCCGCCTGGACTGCCGTAATAGCTTCGTCCCAATTTTCAGGAAGATCTTCTCCTGCCAAAATTCCACAGTTAATCGCAAATGCCGCTACGTCTGCATGAGAACGGCCAACAAGTCCTTCCGGCACTGCCATTGAGCGCGCCACATCAGTTTCACCCAGTGCTTTGACTATCAACGCTGTCGCTTCACCTTTAGAAAGTGGTTCCTCCCCTATAAAAGCTGCGCGGTCCTCTGCAATGCGCAGCATCATTAGGTAGTCCACCGCTTTAGTTCCGGTGTCTATTGTGGTGTAATCTTCTGTACGTGCAAATGCTGGCAGCCCAGAGATAACCATCATAAAACTCAACAGAACTATAATACTGTTTTTCAACATTTTCATTTTTCTTACTCTCCATTCCAATCAATCACTTGTGCATATCCCGTTCTTCTCCCAGGTGTGATATCCTCCTGTTTTTTATAACTGGCTTAGTACATGAGAATCACGAAAACTGACTCATTTTTTCATTCTATTTCTTTCAGATTTGTTATCCCTATACATATTTATAGTGTGGAACAACTACGCCTTGTTCATCTCAGGCAATGGGAAAAACCAACGATAACAAAACACTGACTTCTCTGGATAATCAACTTCTCTTAAAAAGAACTTGCTGCTCATATTCCTGGATCTGTTTATACCATGCCATTCCAACTGGCACCCCAGCACGTAAACATAACTCATTCCATACTGTTCCCAGCGGATATAATTTCATTTCCTCGTTCAGCATCATCAATTCCGAATACTGTCCCCTGTTTTGAAATTCTTTCAGTTGTTGGGATGGCAATAGAGCCGCATATAGCAAAGCCTTTTGCATATTTCGTGTTCCGATAATCCATGCAGCAATCCGATTGATACTTGCGTCAAAATAATCTAATCCAATAAGTACTTTGTCTAATGCGTCATTGCATACAATCTCCTTTGCAATTTCAATTAATTCATCCTGTAATAATACGACATGATCGCTGTCCCAATGCATGGGCCTTGTAACATGAAGCGGAATCTTATCAAATGCTGTAAGTAGCGCTGAAATCTTGTCGGAAACCATTTCCGTCGGATGAAAATGGCCGTTGTCTAATAAATAATATATTCCATTTTTCAGTGCATAACTTAAATAAAATTCATTTGATCCAACGGTATAGGCTTCCAATCCAATTCCAAACACTTTAGATTCAACGCAGTCAATGATATCATGAGGATCATACTGTACAGCAAAAATTTCATCTAAAGATTCTTTTAATCGCATTCGCGGCCCTAATCTGTCTGCCGGAATATCTTTATACCCATCCGGTATCCAGATATTATGTAAGCAGGGACTACCTAATTCTTTTCCCATAAATGCTGCAATTTTACGGCATGCTTTAACGTGCTGAATCCAAAATTGACGGATTTCCGGATTTGGGTTCGACAAGGTCAAATTATCCGCCGCTTTTGGGTGAGAAAACAAAGTTGGATTAAAGTCAATGCCAAGTTTTCGTTTTTTGGCAAAGTCAACCCAAACTTGAAAATGTCTTGGCTCAAGAGCATCTCGATCCGTTTTTTCATTTGTTATCGCATAACTAGCGTGTAGATTGATACGGTGATTCCCTGGAATACATGATAGCGCTATGTCAAAATCGTTCATTAACTCTTGGGGGGTCCGAGCACGTCCTGGATAATTTCCAGTAGTAGTAATACCACCTGTAAGCTCTTTTTGATTTTCAAATCCCCGAACATCATCCCCTTGCCAGCAATGGATAGAAATTGGCTTATTTAAAACAGCTGAAATAGCTTGTTCCGTATCGACACCTACAGACGCATAGACTTGTTTGGCATTTTTATAATTGTGCATAATGATTTCCCCCTTCAGCGTATATGGCATTGCGTTCTTCGTGTTATTATCATAATTTATATTTTCCGGATTGTAGTTTCTTTTCGTTTCCGTCCGGCCAAATAAAGACTGCTGTCGCATTCGGTGGAATCTCCACTTGATAGTGTACCTGTTCTCCTTCATATTCCCAGAACATTTTGACAATACCACATGGAGTATCTACTTGTGCTTTCACAAAAGATAAACGCGGGTCCGGCATTGGCTTGAATATAATTTTACGATACCCAGGCGCAGACTCATCATATTGTATCCCTGCCGATTTGGTGTAGAGCCAGTCTACAATACATCCATATGCATAATGATTGAAGGAATTCATTTCAGAAGACCAAAATGTGCCATCCGGTTTTATTCCATCCCAATGTTCCCAAATTGTAGTAGCGCCCTGCCGAACAGAATAGAGCCAAGACGGGAACTCGGTTTGCAATACCAACGAATAGGCTAACGCAAGCTGTCCGTTGTCTGCTAGAACATGGCAAAGATATGGCGTGCCAACAAACCCCGTAGTCAATCGATTTCCATTTTCTTCTATCAATTTTACCAACCGCTGAACCGCACGATCCCTGTTTTCAATCATGTGAAAATGAAGTGCCAGGACGTAAGCGGTTTGCGTATCCTCTGACAGTCTGCCATTTGGTGTGACAAATTCGCGGTTAAATTCTTCGTAGATATGATTAAACAACTGCTGAAAATGCTGAACATCGCTGCTTTTGCCTAATACCTGTGCCGCCTTTACTACCAAACGGGTCGAATGTGCATAAAAAATGGTCGAAATGAAGTCCTTTGCCGTTCTGCCTATATATTCTCCCTCTTTTGCATCTAAAGCGAGCCAGTCTCCGTAGTGTTCACCGGTATTCCACAGATATTCGTTTTCTCCCTGCCGCCGGATATATTCTACATATTCTTTCATGCTTTCATATTGGTGTTCCAATAACCGTTTGTCTCCGTAAGACAGATAAATTTCCCAAGGGCATATTGTTGCCGCGTCACTCCATGCACTACGAGAATACTCATCTATGACGTTTGGCACAACAATTGGAACACCTTGTTCTATGGTTTGTTCTAATCTTAAGTCTGTTAACCATTTTTCAAAAAAAGCATCTACCTGGTAATTCAGTGCTGCTGTTTTGATGAATATTTGTGCATCCCCAGTCCAGCCTAGCCGTTCGTCCCTCTGCGGACAGTCTGTTGGCACATCAACGAAATTTCCGCGTTGCCCCCAAATGGTATT
>CALLNG010000028.1 GCA_938005345.1 uncultured Clostridia bacterium | reverse complement strand
CACTCCGTCATAATACAGCGGCATCAACTCTCCGGCATTGAGATACGGCGCATCGAGGGAACCCATGCAAGATGGATCCCCTCGCTTGACTGCAGCAGCTAATTGTTTATGATGACTGTCTGTGCGGCATTGTCCCATTCTACGGACAATCCCATGCTTTCACTCACTGCACGGACCGGAACCAGCGTCCGGTTAAACATCATCTTGGGCGAAACATCAATGGGATGTTCTTCCCCGTTGACCGTGATCGCTGCACGGTCTATCTGCAGCTCTATGGTTTTGTCCGCTGTTACCGCTGTCGCCGTCTGTGATTCATCGTTCCAGCTGACCTCCGCTCCTAATGTCTCAAAGATTTTTCTCATCGGCACCAGCACCCTGTCCTTCTCCAACATCGGCGGTACGTCAAACTTTAGCTGCTCTCCGTTCAGCTCCACTCTCGCCAGCTGTGTATACGGCAATTGCTTCTCCATTGCATAGGCTTGTGCCTGCGTCCCCTCAAACGCATAGATAGAAATGTTGTTTGATCCTTCAAAAGTGGGTATATTGGGCGCAAGTATAGGCCCATCCGCAAAGGTTGTCTGAAATGCCGTATTCGGATTTTGAAAGATGACGCTGGTCAAATTGCTGCAGTTGCCAAATGCCCCGTATCCCAGCTCGGTTACTCCCTCTGGAATATTGATTGCAGACAATGCGCTGCACATATGAAATGCCCGTTTTCCTATCTTCGTTACGGTTTCCGGAATGGTGATGGAAGATAGGCCCTTACAAGCATAAAACGCACTTTCCGGAATTTCTGTAAGCGCTCCGTTTAAATAAACTGTGGTGAGTGAATGACACGCCCCAAACATACTAACGCCCAAAATATTGCTGTTTACCGTTGCCACTGTTAGATTATCGCACTCCGCAATGGCACCCACTCCAATCGTTGTCACGCTTTCTGGGATTGCGATGGAGGTTAAAGAGTTGCAGTCTGCGAATGCCCGGTATTCTATTGTCGTCACACTGTCCGGAATTGTGACTGAAACTAAATCTGTAAATCTTTCAAACGCACTGCTTCCAATCACCTCTACGCCATAGGGTATCGTAACCGTTTGGATTCCTTCCACTATATTTCCTTTTCCAAGGGCAACTTTTGTAACGGGATACCCGTCTATGTGGCTAGGCAATTCTAAGTCTGTTGCAGTTCCATTATATACGATAATGGTTGCTTTGCCATCATTGAGCCTATACACATAATCTCCCGAAACGTATCGTTCCGATATGGCTAGTGCTGCCGTTGTTTGCAAAACTACTACCAGTGTGATTAGTATCATGCCCATTTTTTTCATTTTCTTCCGTCCTTTCTAACAGTCTCATTCAAAAATTACAGTCAATGGCATAGAACTCATTCCGCTTACGATAATTTCAATGCTAAACGGCTGCGTCAAATTTACATCTGACCCTTCAATATCAACATCAAAATCTCCGTCAAAGTCCGGATAGGTTGACGTTAACATCACCCTTGACCCCGTATAAAGCCGTACCCCATTTT
>CALLNG010000027.1 GCA_938005345.1 uncultured Clostridia bacterium | reverse complement strand
TGCACCTGCCAGCTTTCGCTGCCTTTGGTCACCTTCGCCGCCTGCGCATTGTCAGAAACAATAGTTACCTCGCTGCCGCTTTCCCCTGTCAGCGGAACCGTAAAGGACTCCGTCAAATAGTAGTTGGCTGGCAGTTTTGCCATAATTCCCTCTAAATCCACTTCCGGATTAGGGCCGCTTAAGTTGCCGCCGCGCGTAATGAGCAGTTCCGCGATAGCAATAGGGCCGTCTGTCTTTTTCGTAAAGCTGAAGCGGACATAGGTCGCTTTCACCGTCTCCTCCAACAACAAATCCTGCATCTGCCCGACGCCGTCCGTTTGCGCGATTTTGGTCCAACGGCTCCTGTCGTTGGAAACCTCCACCACAGCGTTTGCAATGTTATATGCACCGTTTACCTGCTGTTCCTGCATGACGATATGGTTGAATGCCACTTCGCCGCCCATGTGGAACAAAATTTCCGTTGCATCGCCAAACCCATCCGTGATAAACGCCGTCAGCGCAGAACTGTCATTGACCAAATCTAAGCTGCTGCCCTTCAGCGGCTGGGCGTTGCTATACGTTGCTTTGCCGCCGTTGATACCGCTTGTTCCCACTTGCGCAACCTGTAGGACAATTTGCGCTTGCATAGTCGTTTCCGGTGCACTGAGCAAATAGAAGGTGCCCGTTAGCGTCACCGTATCTGCGCCGTCGCCATTTTTGCGCGTGACCGTCCCGTCTGCGGCAATGATGTCCGGCGCGGAGCTGCTCCATGTGCAGCCAATCCCTGTCAGCGGTTCGCTGCTTAGCGTTAGGTTTTTGCTTATTGCTTCCGCAGGCTGCTCCGTCATCATGAAGGATCCCGCCTGGGAAGCAATCATTTGCAGCAGGGATCCCTCCCCGCTTCCGGTATCGGTAATACTTTTTACATTATCGAGTATACCTGCGCCGACAAAGGTGGCACTAGCAAGATTTGCTCCTTCTGGAATGGGTTGGTTAGAAGCCATCGTATTTCCATTCACTTTGATGAGCAGCATATGGGTGTTCAAATCTGCCGAGAAATCCAAATAGAAGCGCTGCACACCGTTTTCTGGCATAGAATAAGCCCGCATCCCATTGTATTCCAGCATCCAGCCGCTCTCCGTTTTTGTTACTGCCGCTTCCAATACGGCGTTCCCATCCGCGTCTAAAAAGCGTACGGCCCCTTCTTCGGTAGGCGACCACTCTGCCTGTAGGCGCACAGATCGTGTATTGGTAAATCCCGGCCCTACTAACGACGCCGAGACGCTGCCGCCGGAAGCAACAGCCAATTTCCCGTTTTCCAGCTGCGCTGAGCCGTCCACCGTCCAGTATTTGTCTTGCAGCATCCTTTCGCTGTCAAAGGGTTCCTCGACAAAATAGGGCATACCCTGGCGTTGCCCCAGTACATTGACCACAAAGCGTTTCACCCGTTCACATTGTCCCTCTTTTGTGATAATGGCGAAAAGCTGCACCAGTTCGTCTGCCCCGCTGGGCCGCGTCAGCGTGCCCGTCTGCGGATTGATCACCTCTTCGTTCGTGGACACCCATTGTATAGAAGCGCCCGTCTGCGCATCGGTCTGCGGCAGCGTTTTTAGGCTGGCCAGCGCCATTAAATTATCCTCGCTGATGCTCCGTGCAGTCAGGTTTTCCATTGCTTTGGTGGTGTCCCAGGACAATGTTTCCGTATTCTCTTGATATACTTCAATTTCTGTAATACTAATTTCTTTGACCCCTTGGAACTTTAGCCGCACATATTGCGCAGTTTGCTCCGCAACCGGGATCGACATCTCATAAATGGTTCCGTCATTGGTGCCCGGCCCCTGCGCCGCCGCCACGTCAATCCACTCTTCTCCCTGTTTCACCTGAACCGTGCAGGAAGTCAAACGGGAATACCCGTCATAAACCACTACCTTGTTAAACGTTTGGGGCGACCCGAAATTCAGGACATATTCCACCTCTAAATCTTTCGTCGCCCAGCGGTGCCCTTTTGCCGTATCCCGGTATCCATCTACTGCATATTGCCCTTCATATCCCTCATAGACCGTACCAGTAGATGATTCATATTTTCCTAAAGCAAGGTTGGTTCTCGCCGATGGTTTGAGCGTAAAAGTAAAGGGTTTGGTTGTAAAAATTACGCCGCGTGACAGCGTTGCCGTCAACGTTACCACTGTGTCCTCGGTTGGCGCGGTTATGGTCGCTTTGCCAGAAGAGTCAATTTTCACCAAATCGCTGCTGCTTTCCCACGAAATATTGCTTCCTTTCGCGCCAATTACCGGGAGCGTTACCGTGCTGTACTCGGACAAAAATTCTCCCGCGTCCAGCACCTTTTTGTCAAACTCTACAATCTCCAGCGCTTCCCGGTCCACTTCCCGGCTAAGCACCATAATCTGAAACGTTTTGGTTTCTGTTCTTGGCGTTTCTACGCCTTGTTCTGTCAGCACGGCTTGCAGCGTCACGTTCGTGTTAACATATTCCTGCCGCGTTACCTCTCCCGTTTCCAGATTCACAGCGCCTTCCGGCTGCACGCTCCATTGCACCGTCGTGCCATAAGGCAGTGTTTGAACCAAATTCAGTGCATTGCGGATTTCCTGCGCCGGCTGCCCATTCAAAACGGATTCTTCTGATAAACTGTATACGTCTGCTTCAAATGCGTCTGTCAGTTGCCGTTTCACCGCCACGCGCGGCACTGCTACGCCAGATTGCCCTGCCGTATCCGAGCTGGCGCCCTTGGTTGAAAGGATTTCCACCGTGTCGATCGTGCCGCTGCCCGATAGTGCCTGCCCCGTCAAAAAGGCCGCATACCCTTCTTCATCCTTGGGCGCATTGGCATAGGTTGTATCTGTGTTGGAGGGTGTTCCTTTGAGGTAGATATCCACAAGCCCCGTATCCGCATCCACGACAAATTTGAATGACAGCAACGCTTTGCTATCATCAAACCCCGCCGTACACCGGAATTGCGTTGCATAAGTGGAAGAACTTTTTTGTATATTACCAAAATGGTTTCTGGAAACGGTTAATCTTGACGTATTTCCGCTTTTCAGATTTATTTTTATCGATCCGCGGTACGCTTGCAGCGTGTCGACATAAACGAGATATTTCCCGCTTTCCAGCGCTGGGATGGACCGTATCATGGAAGCGTCTGATCCGCTATTTGCTACATTGCGGATAATGTAAGGCGCTCCCTCATACAATCCGGTTGTGATTTCCGTACTGCTTGGCATAATATAATCTTCTTTGAGCGCTGCTTCATCTGCATAGGATGGCTGTTCCAGCAACGTTGCCCAGCCAAACGTTGGGGTTGGGTTATCCGTTTCATAGGAAATCACTTTCACCGTAAACTCTTTTTGTTCCTGCCGCTGCTCGCCGCCAACTTCTGAAATCACCGCCGTCAACTTCACATCGGTATCCAACTTATTCGGACGCGTCACTGCACCTGTTTGCGGATCAACAATTCCCTCTGGAGAAGCGCTCCATGTAACGGGAGAACCATAACCCAACGTCTGCGGCAGGTTCAGCGCTTCGCGCACACCGTCTTTTTCCTGCCCGTTCAAAATCAAGGTTTCTGTCAGGGAATTGACGTCGTCTTGAAACACATCATAATTGGTTTGCACCACTTTCACCTGGTCGATTTGGAACCCGGATTGGCCAGCCGTATCTTTTGCCCCTTTGGACGAGGTAAATGCCAGGCCGTCAATGGTGTTGCCGCTGCCGATATCCACTGCCTCTTCATGAAACAGGGTATATCCCTCTTCCTCCTTCGCCGCCGCATTATATTGATCCTGCGCACTGGTGGGTGATCCTTTGAGATATACCTTCAGCCGGCCGGTATCCGCTACATAAAGAAACTTAAATTGCAACAGCGCCGCCGCTGCGTTAAAGTCTCCTGTTCCTCGGAACTGGCTAGGATAGGTAAAACCTGGATATGCCGTATTTGCCTGAAGGTTTCCCCAATAGTTTCGGTCAATTGAAAACAGCACCGTATCATCCTGCATCAGAGAAATTTTGGTGTTTCCCTGATATGCCTGGCGAACATCAACATAAATGGCATACACGCCGCTTTCCATCTCCGGCAGGCTGCGGGATAATTCCACATCTTCACCGGTGTTGGCGCCTTGCCGAATGGCGGCAGGTTTGCTCTCCACCAGCGAAACAGCTGCGTCTGTCTCCGCTCCGGTTACGGTATAATCCCCCCGGAAACTTTCTTCATTATCATAGGTAGTCTGATTCAGTAACGTGTTTTGAGTTGCCACAACCGTAAAGGAAAAAGATAAATCTGCCGTCCGCGGCGACTCCTGTACATTTTCTGTCAAATGCGCGTTCAGTGTCACATCCACGCTTCCATCTTCCGGCGGCGTTACTTGCCCGGTCTGCACATCTACCGTGCCGTCATCCGGCTGCACGCTCCATTCTACCTTGGTTCCGCCACCCAGTGTCTGCGGCAGATTCAGCGCCTCTGTGACCGCATCGTTGTTCTGGCCATTTAGAATCATTTCTTCTGTCAAAGAGTCCTGGTCATATTGAAATACATCGTCCACTTCTTTGACAATGCGGACGGATTCCACTGTCATTTGCGCGCCAGCGGGTGTGTCTTTTGTTGATTTATCAAGCCGGAATGCTAATTTCGCTACACTTCCGCTTTCCGCCATCGCCATATCTTCTATGACTGTGACGTATCCTTCCTCATCCTTCGGCGCCGCGTTGTAATCCGCCAGCAAAGAGCCCGCTGCATTTTTGGTCGGGTTGGATGATGTTCCCTTACCATATACGCTGACCGTGTTGGCGTCCGCATCCACAACCAGTTTCAAGCTAAATAGCGCCTTTTCGTCCGTTAACGCCCCAGTGTTGCGAAATTCCGGCCCCCACATTATGGAAGGTTCTCCGACAGTTTGTATTCGAATATCGCCATAATAGGATCTGGTTATAATATATTTAACCGTTCCATCCGCATCCTGCAGATAGATTCTATAATCCCCCTGATACGCTTGTTTTGTGTCAATATATAGTGCATATTTCCCACTGTCTAGCGTAGCAATGTCCCGGATCATATAGACAGGATCCCCGGCATTCATTGTACCCAGCCGCCGCAAACTTGGTTTTCCGTCCTGTAGCAGCAGTTCCCCATTTGTGCTTGATTCGCCGGACGTGGTATAGACCTCTCTTACTTCTGATAGGGTGTCAAACGTATCCTGCTGCATGATTGTCACCCAGCCAGATGCCGCGTGGACCATAAACGAGGTCCCCGACAGCACCATAAGAGCCGCTAAAAGTAAAGATACAAGGCGTTTTTGTTTCATATTTTTTCACCTTCTTTTCCGTTTCGCCACTTATTTTACAACTACTACCGCTTTGATACCATCG
>CALLNG010000026.1 GCA_938005345.1 uncultured Clostridia bacterium | reverse complement strand
AAACATATCAAAAAGGAGATTTGGCGACAGGCCACGATGTGTTATCCGAGTCTTACGGTTTGTTAATGATGCGGGCAGTAAAACGAGGCGACCGCTCCTTATTTGACCAGTGCTATAGCTATGTATCACGGCAGCTTTGGACAGGAGAAATACTGTCTTGGCGGAAAAATAGTCAAACAGAAGAGCTATCTCATGTAAATGCTGCTGTTGATGATCTTCGTATCATACAAGCATTAATTTTCGGTTGTGAAATTTGGCAGGATAAGAAGCTATACCATGAGGCGCGGAGCCTAGCAATGAAATTATACCAACATAATGTACGAGAAGGATATTTCATTGACACATATGATGCACAAACAAAACTGCAATCGGCCAATGCCACGCTTTGTTACCAAAATTTAATGGCTTTTCAACTGTTGGGGAAAATAGACTTTCGCTGGGGAAAAGTTTATCAAAATGCCTTAGAGACGGTTCAACATGGATATTTAGGAGATACGCTGCCGCTGTATCAGACACGAAAAAATCTTAATACTGACGCTTATGAAACGGAAGAGATTAATACGGTGGAGAGCCTTTTGACAGTGTTGCATTTAGCAGAAGTAGGCCAGGCAAAGGCTACTACAATTTCATGGATTTGGCAAAATGTAGCGCAAGGCACCCTATTTAGCCGCTATGATAAGAATACTGGATCGCCTACGACGGAATATCAATCTACGGCTGCATATGCAATTTGTGCAATCATCGGTGCGGCGATGGGGGATGAGGCCCTATATCAGGCCGCTGTGGAACATATGAACCTGTATCAGATCCAAGACCCATCTTCTAAAATTTTTGGGGCTTATGGCAATGATGAGGATGAGTCTGTATTTTCATTTGACAATTTATATGCGCTACTTACGTTTTGTTATTAAGCAAGTATTGACAATTTCCTTTTTTTTTACTATAATTTTATAGGCAAAGTATGAAATTGGAAATCGTATATCATGACAAGAGGAAGAGGATGGAAAACCAATGAAACAATATGGATTAAATGAACTGCGTGAAAAATTTTTATCTTTTTATGAGAAAAAGGGACATTTACGTCTGCCTAGCTTTTCGCTGGTACCCCAAAATGACGCAAGCCTGTTGCTCATAAATGCTGGTATGGCTCCGTTAAAACCATATTTTACGGGTAAAAAGAAACCACCAAAAAGCCGTGTAACAACATGTCAAAAATGTATTCGGACGCCGGATATTGAACGGGTTGGAAAGACGGCGCGGCATGGAACCTTTTTTGAAATGTTAGGCAATTTTTCCTTTGGTGACTATTTTAAGCGTGAAGCAACAGCCTGGGCATGGGAATTTGTCACAAAAGAGCTGGAACTTCCGATAGAACGAGTTTGGGTTTCCATCTATGAACAGGACGATGAAGCATATGAGATTTGGACAAAAGAGGTAGGCGTTGCACCAGACCATATTGTCCGCTTTGGAAAAGAGGACAACTTCTGGGAAATTGGGACAGGTCCTTGTGGTCCGTGTTCTGAACTCTATTTTGACCGCGGAGAAAAATATGGTTGCGGCAGCCCAGATTGTAAAGTTGGCTGTGAATGTGACCGGTTTGTTGAGTTTTGGAATTTGGTATTTACTCAATTTGATAAAGACGAAAATGGGACTTATCATAAATTGGCACATCCTAATATAGATACAGGAATGGGTTTGGAACGGCTGGCAGTCATTATGCAGGACGTGGATAACATTTTTGAAGTGGATACTATCCGCAATATCATGAATGCAATCTGTAAACTAACAGGAAAAACCTATAAACAAGATGAAAAAACAGATATTTCCCTGCGTGTCATAACAGACCATATCCGAAGTGGCGTCTTTTTGATTTCCGATGGTGTACAACCGTCCAACGAAGGACGCGGTTATGTGCTGCGCCGTCTGCTACGCCGTGCTGCACGTCATGGCCGATTGCTGGGTGTAAAAGAACCGTTCCTGTACAATATCGCAGATACAGTGATTCAGGAATCGGGTGAAGCCTATCCAGTCCTGAAAGATAAACGGGACTTTATTAAAAAGGCCATTCAAATTGAAGAAGAACGTTTTGAAGAAACAATCAATTCCGGGTTAGATATCCTTAATCAATATATTACACAGACCAAAGCGGAAGGCGGTAGCGTTCTCAGCGGTATACGTGCCTTTAAGCTATATGACACATATGGCTTTCCAATTGATTTAACACTTGAAATTTTGGAAGAACAAGGGCTTACGGTTGATATGGCTGCATTTGAACGAGAAATGCAAGTACAGAGGGAAACAGCGAGAAACAACCGCAAAGAGGATGCGGGCGCTGGTTGGGATGATGATGTCTTTTCCCGTATGAAAAATTTGACTACAGAGTTTGTAGGTTATCAAGAAAATCATATTAGGGCAACTATTCTGGCGATGGCAAATGCCGACGAACAGGTAGATGCAGCTAGTGAAGGTGACCAGGTGACCATATTGCTGGACCGTACCAGCTTTTATGGTGAAAGCGGAGGACAGGTGGGCGATACTGGTTCGCTACGCGGAGAGAATTTTGTGTTGGAAGTGCGAAATACGGTAAAAGCTGCGGATGGAAAATATTTGCATCAATGCTTGGTAAAAGAAGGCACTTGTCATACAGGTGACTATGTTACCACAGTATATGATGAAGCGCGGCGGGCAGATATTATGCGGAATCATTCTGCTACTCACCTTTTACAGCGGGCTCTGCGCAATGTGCTAGGGACGCATGTAGAACAGTCAGGCTCTTTGGTAACACCACAGCGATTACGGTTTGATTTTACCAATTTTACTGCTCTCACTGTAGAAGAATTAGAGCAGGTAGAGCAAGAAGTCAATCAAGCTATTTTATCTGGACTTCCAGTTGATATTCAAGAAATGGATATCGAACATGCGAAAGAATTGGGAGCGATGGCATTATTTGGCGAAAAATATGGCGATCGGGTACGTGTAGTTCAGATGGGAGACTATAGCATTGAACTTTGCGGTGGTTGTCATGTTAACAATACGGCGCAGGTTGGCCTGTTTAAAATTTTGAGTGAGTCTGGCGTTGCCTCTGGTATTCGCCGGATTGAGGCTGTGACGGGTAAAGGCGTTTTAGAATATCTGAATCAGATACATGAATCACTCCAAAAAACAGCGGATGTGCTGAAAACCAACGTACACGAAGTATTACAAAAAGCGGAAAGTGTTGTTACAGAAAACCGCAGTTTGCAAAAAGAAGTAGAAACAATGAAAACACAGATGGCCGGCAATCAATCAGCTTCCCTGCTGGAAAAAGCGGAGGATATTAGCGGTGTAAAACTGGTTGTGGCAAAAATAGATGGAGCCGATAGTGATACACTACGAAAAATGGGTGACAGTTTA
>CALLNG010000025.1 GCA_938005345.1 uncultured Clostridia bacterium | reverse complement strand
TACGTATCCGCAGCAAACAGAAGTAGAATTAGATTACTGGGTAGACAGTTCAGCTGGTGTACGGGCACAAGGATATACGTTAAACACAACGCGCTTTAAAACCCTTCTGGAGCAGCAAACAGGAATCCGTATCAAGTTTATTCACCCACCTACATGGCAGGCGTCTCAAAACTTTGAATTAATGATTGCTTCAAATGATTTACCAGATATTATAGAATATAATTGGTCTGATTATGAAGGCGGAGCAGAAAAGGCGATTGGAGATAATGTGATTATAGATCTAAAACCAATTATGGACAAGGTATCACCGAATTTGAAACAGTTTCTGGACGAGCGGCCGGAAATTGCGAAAAACCTTTTAACAGACCAGGGCCAGTATGGGTATTATCCCTCTATTCGGGATGGAGATGTTCTTACCGTTTTTCGAGGCGCAATGGTACGCAAAGATTTATTAGACCAGGCCGGGTTGTCAGCGCCGGAGACGATACAAGAGTGGGATACTGCACTGCGGACATTCAAACAAATGGGCGTTGAGATTCCGCTGACAGTAAATTTGAATAATTATATGTTGGATAATGTCGGGCCGTTTCTTGGTGCATTTGATTTGTGCGGCGGATTTTACCAGGAAAATGGCAAGGTGAAATTCGGACCGTATGAAGACAATTTTGCCCTGTTTGCCAAACAAATGCGCGCTTGGTATGCAGAAGGGTTGCTGGATTCCGAATTTACCAACGTGGACGCAGGCCGCTATGAGCTGCTTCTAGCAGAAGGGAAAGTTGGATTCCTGTTTGGAACTGCGGGCGGAGATATGGGGAACTGGGTGCCGATTGTACAGCAAAACAATCCGAACACTACATTGGTCCCCGTTAAATATCCGGCGGCAAACAAGGGAGGACGATCTAAGTTTGGGCACCGTGTTTTGCCGATATCTGGCATGGGAGCCGCTATCTCTACACAATGTAGGGATGTAGAAATAGCGGCGCGGCTGCTTGATTATGCCTATAGCGATGCTGGCCATATGTTATATAATTTTGGAGAAGAAGGGGTGTCATATCAAATGGTAGATGGATACCCACAGTATACGCCCATCATGATAAATCCACAACTAAATGGCGGAAAAACTATGCAGGAAATGCTGGCACAATTCACGCGGGAAGGAAACATCGGACCGTATGTTCAGGATGCCCGCTATATTGAACAATATTATAACCTGGATGTTCAAAAAGAAGCTTTGCAGCTTTGGGCAGATACTGATACAGAACAGTATCAACTGCCGTTTTTAACGTTGACACTGGAAGAAAATACGGAGTATTCTACTATTATGAAAAAGATTGATTCCTACCGTCAGGAAACATTATATCAATATATTGTGGGCTTGTTACCGGAAAACGCAATGGAAGACTATTTCGTTCAGCTGCAAAATATGGGAATTGAACGGGTTATAGAAATTGAACAAGCGGCTTATGACCGCTTCTTAGAGCGGTAAGGCAGCATTTGCCAGCATAAGGACGGACAGACGGCGGCAGAATAAAACCAGCATGAAAATGGGAGAAACAGATACGGCTTGCCGTACGTTTCTACAGTTTCGTGCGGTGAGTATACGCTGGCCAAATAGCTGGCAAAGGAGTTTTGCTGATATGCCCAAACGCAAACAGAGAACCTATGGGAAATATGCAAACACTAACGAAGTTTACCGGACTTATGCGCTCGCGAATGTCCACAGAACAGACCCAGATAGCAAAGTGACCATACCGGGAGAGATTGACGTGAAAGAAGCAAAAGACTGGGTTGATTTTAATGAAAAATGAAAAAAGGAAGCCCTATTCAATAGGGCTTCCTTTTTCATTTTGATTCGGATGATACAAATTGAACGGCTATTCCATAAGCTAATATTTCAGCCGCACCTTGCACAATGGAGGCAGATGTATAACGGACACAGACAATGGCGTCCGCGCCGAGTGTTTCTGCCTCTTCCACCATCCGTTTGGTGGCAAGCGCACGTGCATCGGACATCATTTGATTATAGCTTTTGAGTTCGCCGCCAACCAACGTTTTAAAACCGTGATATCACGGCCTATATTTTTTGTTTGAATCGTGCTGCCTTTGACCAGTCCCAATGCCTGAATATCTTTTCCAGGAACCGTTTCAGTACTGACTAAGATCATCTTCTTCTCCGCTCCTCACTTCTTTGATTCGTTCCACTAATACAAAAATGCATACACCAGCCAAGGCAAGTGGAATGAGTAACAGTAAAAGGCATAATCCCACTGGTAAGTCTATTAGTATAATAGCAATGATATAGGATAATAAAAATAAAAGGCTAATACAAGTAATGATAATGGGAGCAATTAATTTATGTCGTTGTTTGGAATCCATAAAACCACCTTCCGATCCAGGACCTTGTTGTTTATTTTGAATTTACCGCTATTATAAATCAACTTTTAGAAAAAAGTCAAGTAAATTTTAAATGAAGAAAAAAAGAAAGGATCTTGCGTTCCCGTCTAATTTATGATATTGTTTAATAAGAAACCATTTGCGGGGGGAAGGGATGGATAGGAAATGGAACAGGGGAAACGCTTGGGAAAAAACAACTGGGCACCGGGTGTATGGAAGGCGCTGGATAGGCTGATTCAATCAAATGGAATGGAAAGCGCAAACTATGATACATCA
>CALLNG010000024.1 GCA_938005345.1 uncultured Clostridia bacterium | reverse complement strand
CCAGCAACTCTTTTATTATATCACAACCTCGCCCCTTTGTCAAGTGCTTTTTTTTTACTTTTTTTCGACATTTTGGCAAGGCCGCCCCTCTCTCGAGGTGGGAACTTTATTCTATCACATTATTTTTACTTTGTCAACTCCTTTTTCTATTTTTTGCGATTCTTTTTTATTTTCCTTTATTTTCTAGCTTTTCTTCGCTCTGTTCCACCGGCAGCATCTGCACCTGCCCACGCGGTTGGAAGGGGTCCTGCACAAACTTCAATTCCACGCCGTAGCGTTCTTTGCAATAGCGGACGGTTGCCCGGCGGTTGCCCACGGCGCGGGAAATATCCTTGGGGTGGACCCGCAGCCATGCCGTTTCACCCGGCACAGATTTTACCAACATCTCTATTTTATCCCGCATTTGCCGAATATATACCAATTCTCCAAAACTACTGTGGTATGGCCCAATGAGCGCGCCCGTTTCGCAGATGGTTTCCGTTGCTTGCAGGCCCAACCGGATAACTGCAATGTGGTGCTGAACAAAGCGTTCCACTAGCCGCGCGCAAAGCGCCACGCACGGCTCCAGCGCCATGGGCTGGTAGCTTCCCTGCTGGTAACGCCGCATGAGCTCTGTTCCGGGCAGCACAATGGTGGGATAGATACGCACCGTGTCCGGGCGCAGGCGAATCAACTCCTCTGCTGTCTCTTCCTCATCCTGTATGGTGGCGCCGTCCAGGCCCACCATCATTTGCAGGCCCAGTGAAAACCCGCCCCCCCGAATCAAGCGGCTGGCTTCCCGCACCTGCTGCGCGGTATGCCCACGCCGGTTTTGTTGCAGCACGCGGTCATTCATGGACTGTACACCCAGTTCGATTGCCTGCACGCCATATGCCCGCAGCAAATCCAGCCGCGGCTGGTCAATATAGTCCGGCCGGGTGGACAGGCGGATGCTCTTCACGCGCCCGCTGCGCAGATAGGGCTGTACCGCCGCCAGCAGCTCCCGCTGCAGCTCCAGTGCAATGCCAGTAAAGCTGCCACCGAAAAATGCCACTTGCACCTCGGCGCCAGGCGGCACGGTGGCCAGCGATTCTTCTATGGTCTGCCGCACCTGTGCCGCCGTGGGCGCATCCTGTACCGCTGTAATTTCTTTTTGATTGCAAAACGCGCAGTCATGCGGGCAGCCCAAATGCGGCACAAAGATGGGGATATTCACATGGCGTACTTGCCGTTTGCCTTGTATCTGCTGCATATTTGCTGCCTCCCTTCGCCTGTGCGGCATCGCCGCAAACAAAGCCGGCGGAGACACGCGGTCTCCGCCTCACTTTTCTTCCTATTATATATAAGATATATAAGCCTGTTCCCCTTACGGCTGCGCTTTTTTATTTTATCCGGCGTACCGCTTCCCGGGCCGCATTTTGTTCCGCCCGTTTTTTGCTGCGCCCCGTACCGCGGCCATATACCCGATCGTCCACCAACACTTCTATCTCATATACCTTATCGTGGTCCGGCCCGCTTTCCTTGCGGATCTCGTACCGGATGGTGTGGCCCTGCGTCTGCTGCACCAGTTCCTGTAACTCGGTTTTGTAATCCGTATTGAGTTCATCCACTAAATGCGGCGTGATATACGGCTGCAAGTGGCGCAGCACAAATTTGCGCGCCTGATCCATGCCCGCGTCCAGGTAAATCGCAGCCAGCACCGCCTCAAACGCGTCTGCCAGAATGGATTCCCGCGTGCGCCCGCCGGAGAGCACTTCGCCGCGCCCCAAAAACAGCATATCGCCTAAGCGCAGTTTGGCGGCGCACTTGGCCAGCGTCTGTTCACATACCACGCTGGCACGCACCTTGGTGAGTTCCCCTTCCGGCATTTTGGGAAACTTGTGATAAATATAGTCGCTGATGACCAGAGACAGCACGCTGTCACCCAAAAACTCCAGACGTTGGTTGCTTTGCAAATGCGTCTGGTGCTGCTCGTTGGCATAGGACGTATGGGTGAGCGCCAAACGCAGCAAGTTGCCATTACGGAAGGTATAGCCGTCCAAAATATATTGCTCCATTGTCAAAACTTCCTTTTTTCAGTGTTGGATATTATCCTTCATACCGTTTGAGTGCCACAACCGCATTGTGTCCGCCAAAGCCCAGCGTGTTGGACAGGGCATGGGTAATGTGCTGTTCACGCCCTACCTGCGGCACATAATCCAAATCCAGGTCATCCGACGGATTTTGCAGGCCAACGGTGGGCGGCAAAAATCCGTCCCGCAGCGCCAGTGCGGTAATAATCGCTTCCACGCCGCCCGCTGCACCCAGCAGGTGCCCGGTCATGGACTTGGTGGAGCTGACCGCCAGCTCGTACGCATGGCTGCCAAACACGTCCTTGATTGCCATGGTTTCAAATTTGTCATTGTAATCGGTGGAGGTGCCGTGGGCGTTGATGTAGTCCACTGCCTCCGGCGCAATGCCGCTTTCTTCCACAGCCAGCCGCATGGCGCGCGCCGCACCTTCGCCGCCGTCCGCGGGTGCGGTGATGTGGTACGCGTCATCTGTTGCGCCGTAGCCCGTCACCTCTGCAATGATATTCGCGCCGCGCGCTTTGGCATGTTCCAGTTCCTCCAAAATCAACACGCCTGCGCCTTCGCCCATAACAAACCCGCTGCGGTCCCGGTCAAAGGGGATGCTGGCGCGGGACGGGTCTTCTGCTGTGGACATTGCTTTCATGGAGCAAAAGCCTGCGAAAGACAACGGGGTAATGGGTGCTTCTGTGCCACCCGTCACAACAACGTCGGAATAGCCATGCTTGATATTGCGGAACGCTTCTCCCACCGCATCCGTACCAGAGGCACACGCGGATACCACCACGTGGTTCACGCCTTTAATTCCAAATTCAATAGCAACTTGGCCCGCCGCCATGTTGGGAATCTGCATGGGGATAAAGAAGGGGCTGACACGGCCCGGCCCTTTATCCCGCAGCACATTACATTGCTGTTCAAACGTTTCAATGCCGCCGATGCCGCTGCCCAAAATGACTCCGGCACGGTTGGCGTCCATGTCCGCAAAGCGGATGCCCGCCATTTCCACGGCCTGTTTGGTTGCCGCCACGGCGAACTGCGTAAACCGGTCCATCCGTTTTGCCGCCCGTTTATCCATAAATTCTGCGGGGTCAAAATCGGTAATTTCCGCCGCCACTTTACAGGTATACCCTTCTGTATCGAATTTTTGCAGTTTCGTGATGCCGCATTTTCCTGCTCTCACATTGTTCCAGAGGGTGTCCACGTCTTTGCCCAGCGCGGTTATAACCCCCATCCCGGTTATCACAACTCGTTTCATCGTTTCCATTCCTCCACAACCTCATTTTTCTATTTCTCTTGGTATTGTTCCACATATGCTACGGCGTCAGCCACCGTTTTAATTTCTTGCGCATCTTCGTCAGGGATTTCCATATCAAATTCCTCTTCCATTGCCATGATGAGTTCCACCATGTCCAGGGAGTCCGCTTCCAGATCCTCTTTCAGCCTGGATTCCATTTTGATTTCGCTTTCGTCTAGTCCCAGTTGGTCTGCCAATACTTCCCGTACCCGTTCAAACATTGCATTTCCCTCCTGTTCTTACATCAAAAGCCCGCCGTCCACTTGCAGCACCTGTCCGGTGATATACGCCGCCATATCGCTGGCCAAAAATGCCACCGCGTCAGCGATGTTGTCCACCGTACCGAACTGTTTGAGCGGGATTCCCTTCAAATACTCCTGTTTGACATCCTCCGGCAATTTATCCGTCATATCCGACTGGATAAATCCCGGTGCAACCGCGTTGCAGGTGATACCACGCGGCGCAAATTCTTTCGCTACTGATTTGGTTAGGCCGATGAGGCCCGCTTTGCTGGACGCATAGTTGATTTGCCCAACGTTGCCCATCACACCCACTACAGAGGACATGTTGATAATACGGCCGCTGCGCTGCTTGGACATGATACGGCAAACCGCCTTGGTGCAGCACCATGCGCCTTTGAGGTTGATGTCCAGCACATCGTCCCAGTCCTTTTCATCCATGCGCATGAGCAGGCCGTCCCGCGTGATACCCGCGTTGTTGACCAAAATGTCAACGCTGCCAAAATCCGCGGCCACCTGTTTCATCAGCGTTTCCATCTGCGCTAGGTCGCGCACGTCTCCCGGCACAAACGCCGCTTTCACGCCGGTGTTTTCCAGCTCCGCCACCGTCTGCGCCGCATCCGGCGACCCCGGAATATCACAGATGGCGACATTCGCGCCCAGGCCTGCCAGCTTCAGGGCGACAGCTTTGCCAATCCCCCGTGCGCCGCCTGTCACAACCGCTGTTTTTCCTGTCAAATCCATACCTGATTCTCCCCCTTTTTTATTTTGCAAACTGCTGCAAAACTGCTTGCAGCGTTTCCACATTTTCTGCATTCATTGCCAGCGCGGCCCGGTCAATTTTTTTCACAAAGGACGTCAGCGTCTTGCCCGGCCCGATTTCCACGAAGGTGTCCACACCGTCCGCCAGCATGTTACGGATGGTCGCTTCCCAGCGCACCGGGCTGCTGACCTGTTTGACCAGCGTGCTGCGGATATCCGCCGCCGAGGGCACCGGCTGCGCGGTCACGTTGGTGTACACTGGAATTTGCATATCCGCCACCGGCACGTCCTCCAGCGCCTGCGCCAGCTTTTCTCCCGCCGGCTCCAGCAGCGCGCAATGGAACGGAGCGCTGACTGGAAGAGGTTTCGCACGTTTTGCGCCTTTGGCGCTCGCCAATTCGCATGCCTTTTCCACCGCGGCTTTTTCGCCCGCAATCACGAGCTGTCCCGGGCAGTTATAGTTGGTGGGCGCCACATAGCCCGCGCCGCTCTCCTGCGCCTCGCGGCAGGCCGCTTCCACATCCTCGTTTGCCAGGCCCAGCACCGCTGCCATGCCGCCGATGGATTTGCAGCGGCACCGCTTTCTGCATGTATTTGCCGCGTTTGCGCACCAGCTTCACCGCGTCGTCAAACGCCAGGGAACCCGCCGCAATATGCGCGCCGTATTCGCCCAAACTCAGGCCTGCCGCCGCGTCCGCCTGTACGCCGTTTTCCTTTAGAACCGCCAAAATGGCCGCTTCCACCGTCACGATACACGGCTGCGTATTTTCCGTGACCATCAGCGTTTCCTCGTCACCTTCCCAAATCATGTGTTTGATATCAAACCCCAGCGCCCCGCAAGCGCTGTCAAATACCTGCATTGCCGCAGGATAGGCCTGCGCGATATCCTGGCCCATACCGACCTTTTGCGCGCCCTGTCCCGAAAACAAAAATGCGGTTTTCCCCATTTCTTTTCTCCTCCTTCTCGCTCTATGCCTATTTGACTGCTTTCCATTTCATCACGACGCTGCCGTAGCACAGCCCGCCACCAAACCCTGTCATGGCAATGATATCGCCGTCTTTGAGTTT
>CALLNG010000023.1 GCA_938005345.1 uncultured Clostridia bacterium | reverse complement strand
CACTCAATTCCTGTGGCTTTCCGCCATCTACTGACCACTGCACAATACCTGCATCAATGGCTTTTAACCAATATAGTCCAACCGTCCGTCCACGGAACGGGACAGAAATTTTGGCGCCCTCCGTCTGGCTGGTCAACATATGGGGATAACGCCCACCCATTGTGTTTTCGCTTTTTTCAAATCCCTCATATGCCGTTTCCCATGCGTCTTGGATATCTGCCTTATCATAACAGGTAGCGGACAATTTTGCAGGAAGGGTCATTGCCTGTGGCGTACCGGAGGCAGCTGCGGCAAGTGCATCACGCAAAAATGTCTGAATGGACTGTGCATACACAGCGTATCCTGCATCTGTTGGATGGGTGCCATCCGTTAATGCATCCTCCCACGTCATTTCGCCCGATTCAATCTTCCGGTATAAATCCAAACCACAATTAATGGAGGGAATACCATAGTGCTGCGCGATTTCTTCATGCCATAATACTGTTTTCATGGTATCGCCTTTTACATAGCTGGCCTCGGCCCCTGCTTTGTGCATTGTATAAACAAACACAATATCTGCATTGGGATTGTGTGTATAAATTTGACGAACAACCCCTTCCATTGCATCTTTCACTTCTTGCTCTTTTTGGTTCCAATCATTTACCGCCGCCTCAACGAATACCAAATCGGGTTCTTTGGACAGCAAGTCGTTTTGCGCCCGGAAAGCATTGGGTATAGAACCAAACCCGCCAATGCTTGCATTAATTTCTTCTATTTTGCAATTAGGATATGTTTCCTGAAACCATTTTGTCGTCTTCACCCGCCAGCAGTTGTCCTGACTACTCGCTCCGCTCCCAGCAGTGATAGACCCACCAAGGTACCCTATGCGTAGAGACTGGTTTGCTGTTAACTGATGGTACGTATTTTCTAATCCACGCTTCTGTGCGGCAGTTGCTGGAATAGGACCGCCTAGCAGCATAACTGCTCCCAGCAGTAAAAGTATCCATTTTTTTCCTTGTTTGTTCCAAAACATACATTTCACCTCTTCTTCCCGCCTTGCGCCATTCTTCTTTGACCTATCTTCCTGCCGCCGCCAGCAAACCATAAACGATTTTTGCCGCTTCTGCGCGCGTGGCAACTCCTTGTGGCTGGAATTGATTTCCATCCGTTCCATGAATCACGTCAGCCTGTACCAAAAGGCTGACCGCATCTATTGCATACGGTGCGATTTCCGCTGCGTCCTCAAAGGTTAATTTTCCTTCTGGCAAGGTAACGCCTACAACTTGTAGTGTGCGTGCCGCCATGACCGCCATGTCCTGACGTGAGATGTTTTCTCCTGCACCAAAGCGGCTTTGCGAGACCCCTTGGACAATACCAGCTTTCACTGCGCTTGCTACGTAAGAATAACACCAATTGTTTTCTGGTACGTCTTCAAACGATGCTACCGCGTCCGCATCCGCTAACTGAAATGCCGCAACCAGCATCTTGACAAATTCTTCCCTTGTCACAGCTGCATTTGGCTCAAACTGCCCATCTGTGCGGCCTTGCAGAATTCCCCGGTTTGCCAATTCTGTTATTTCTTTTTCTGCCCAGGATACTTCTCCCAAATCAAGGAATACCGGATGCTCTGGCTCGTCTACCGGATTTTGGTAGATATCAATATTGGTGCCGCTAGGAATACCGCCGCTAGGCCGTACAGCAGAACCGCCTCCCCCACCGCCTCCGGTGCCACCACCGCCTCCGCCGGTATTCCCTCCCGGTGCCAACGTGACAGATTGTATTGCACTCTCAAACGCCGTTTTAATTTTCCCGGCGCTAGAGATATCTTTCTCCATTAACTCTTTATATACCAATTCTTTCTTTTCTGCCAAACCTTGGTATACCGAGGTATCAATTCCATAAACAGGTGCGAATACTAATAAGGCCTGGTCTCCCTGAGTAAACCCAGCGCTTGTAGTCAAGGCACTAACCGCTATTGCCTGAATAAGCTCCTGCCTTGCTGCTTGAAAATCAACTGCCTTTTGTTTATTTGCAAACCATTGTTTTGCAGTTTCTTTTTTCCCGCCCCGTTCGCTAAATTCTTCGCTGTTCCAATAAGTCAAATAGTTTTGCTCCACGTCATAAAACCAATCGTCCTCATAGAGTTGCAGCATCTGTTCCAACAATTCCTGTTCGTCCGCATTGTAAACAACAGCGGCCAGTGTTTCCTGCCGGAATGTGCGCCGGATTTGTTCCGCGCTGGTAAACGTAGTGTCCGCAAGTTTCTGATAGAGTTGCTGTAAGTTGTTTCCCTGCTCCAAAAGGGTATCATAAGGTTCAAACTGTAAGCCAAACAGCCCTGTGTCTGCTTCAATTCGTTCTGCCATTTGCTCCGCAGGCGTCTGGTTAAAAGTCTCTATCCGTGACTGCATTTGCTCTTGTGAAATCAAATATATGGTTCGTGTCTCCCGCAGGTCTTCTCCTGCTGAAACCACAACTTCATATTCGCCATAATCCGGTTTTTTCACCGTAAACTGATAGCGTCCCTGTGCATCTGCCACCACAGTTTTGGTATAGATGCTATATGCAGCAAGCGATCCCTCTTCGTCCACCGCTTGTGACAAATCAGTACCCGGTTTTAAAATGTTAATAGCCACTGCCCGGCCTGCACCATTTTCGATTGTACCGCTAATTACGATGGTTTTCTCCGTCTCTTCTACATTGCCTATCACCGCAGCACCCGCGGCCTGCTGCAGCAATACCATACAACAAATGAGACAAATTACCGTTTTCCAAGTCCGTTTACCTTTCATTTGACCCACTCCCTTCAGTTTTA
>CALLNG010000022.1 GCA_938005345.1 uncultured Clostridia bacterium | reverse complement strand
CCACAATGATTACTGAGGACGCGTCACACCGGTTTACAACGGATACAGAGAAGGCAAGCTGGAACAGCAAAGTGGGTCCAGTGGAACAAGGCGGATTTGCCGGAGGGGCTGGTGCAAGCGCCTATGCGCCGGATTATCCAGGAGAATCTGGCACAGGCGGAGCTATTGGAAAAAATGCGGTTGTATCCGGTAGCGGCGGAGCCGTTGGGAAAGGAGCGTATACAGAAACAGGCGGATCTGTTGGAGATAGCGCCTCTTCCATGGGTGGAGGCGCGGTTGGAATGAATGCGAACGAAAGCGGCGGTGGAGGCGCGGTTGGATGTAATGCAGTAGCAGGAAGTGGGTTTGCAGGCGGCTATGGAGCAGTATCTGTCATAGGGGGAGCAGCAACCGGGTGGAATGCAGAAGCAAGCGATGGGGGTGCGGTTGGCTCAGAAGCAGTAACCGGAGACGGATTTGCCGGCGGAAAATCGGCAAAGACGGTGAACAGCAGCGGAACCGGGATAGACGCGATCCAGCTGGGCACCGGCACCAACAACACCGCTAAAACGTTTCAGGTGTATGACTATCAAATGATGGACGCAAATGGGAAAATCCCGGAGGAGCGGCTGCCAGAAGGAATCGGCGGAGGGCAAAGCTATTCCGGGCGGACGGAATATATGAGCAACCATTCTGTAGGGACGTATACCAATACAATCCCGATTCCATCCGGCATGCAATATGCCTTGGTGCGTATTTATAATCGAAGGATTAGCAGTAGCAACGATACAGAAACGTTAGTGTGCTATATCAACCGTAGCTTGGATTATGTATTAGTTTATGGAGATGTTAGCGGTAATAGTTATAATCGGTTCGGTGGCTGGCTTGATTCTACAGCAGGATTTATTACTGGAAAAAAATCAATAGGTGGAATCAATTATAACTTTGCAATCAATGTTCTTGGTGTTCAACATTCCTTTATCACAGACATGTCAATGTCAGATTCGGCCATAGCAATGACTGTGAATGTTGAGAGTGCGGAAAGCGGTAGTGGCAAAGGATATTTTGTAGATTGGACGGTGTGGTAAATGATATACTATAAAATTGTAAATACAGAAGGAATTATCAGTGCGAAAGGAACAACCTGTGATGGGGTATCGTTGCCGGATGGGCTTGTAGAAATCACCAAAGAAGAGTATGAAGCTATTACATTCCCAGAACCGGAACCGCCGGAGCCGGAGGAACCAGAACCGACAACGGAAGAACAGATGGAAGAAATCCGGCAGAAGCAACAGGAGTTACAAGAGACGCTAGACATTTTACTGGGGGTGCAGGGAAATGAGTGACAAACAGCAAATTGCGCGGCAGATAAACCGATTTTTACAAATGGCGGTACAGTCGGCAAATTTACCGGAGGAACAGGCGTTGGAGGTAGCGGAGTTATATCCAAAATGGACATATCCGAAGGCTTACGCAGCGGATGAAATAGTGGGCTATGGCGTGAATGAAGAGGGCGAAACGCAGCTATACAAAGTACTGCAAGCGCATAAATCCCAGGAGGACTGGGAGCCAGATACTGCGCCGTCTTTGTATAAAAAAGTAGGGTTTACCGAGGGCGGTGCGGCCATTTGGAGCCAGCCATTAGGCGCTGTGGACGCATACAAGGTGGGTGACATTGTATCGCATAAAGGACAGCTTTGGAAGTCTATAGTGGATAACAACGTATGGGAACCTGGCGTATACGGCTGGGAAGAAGTGGAGGATTAAGCATGGACTTTAAGCAAGAATTTATTACGAATCAATATAACCGACCAGGAATTTCTATGGCGCCAACAACTTTGACAATACATAGCACAGGCAATCCCAATAGCACAGCACAAAATGAACGGGATAACATCAACAGGCCGGATAACCACGATGAAGTAAGTTTCCATTATGTCGTTGACGAATCTACATGTATAGCCTGCATCCCGCCAAATGAAGTAGCCTGGCATGCAGGGACAGGAAGAGGAAATGCCACGTCATTAGCACTTGAAATATGTGAAAGAGGGGACAGGGCGCAGACATTGCAAAACGCTATTGCTGCAACGGCAAATATCTTAAAGCAATATGGCTGGGGTGTTGATAATCTTAGGCGGCATTATGATTGGTCTGGGAAAAACTGCCCGCGCATTTTAATAGACGCGGCATATCGGGCGAAGGAATACCAAACATGGGATTGGTTTAAGTGCGAGGTGAAAAAAGCAATGGTACAGGAACTAACAGAAATTAATGACATTGTATGGGAGCTGGAGAACCGTGGGATTATCACGGACAAGGAATTATGGCTGAAAAAGCTGCAAGAGGACGCGGACGCATATTGGCTGGCGCGTAAGGCTGTAAACTATATAAGGGGGATGTAGGGATGGATACACCAATTACACGGGCAGAGCATGAAGAGTTTCGCAAAAGAATAGAAGAGCGGGATAATCGGCAGGACAAGCGGCTGGAAATCTTGGAAGAGAACACGAAACAAATGGGTTCGCTAACCGTGTCAGTCGCAGAAATGGCCCAAAGTATCAAGCAGATGGTGAAAGTGCAGGAGCAGCATGGGCGGCAGCTAGAAGAACTGAAAAGCCGCGATGGGAAGATGTGGCGCAAGGCGGTAGGGTATGTGGTAACAAC
>CALLNG010000021.1 GCA_938005345.1 uncultured Clostridia bacterium | reverse complement strand
AATTTATTGTCCCCCAATTGTCCTCTCAATCCATTTCGTCCGGGAGAAACGTTGGCACTTCATATTTGGGCATCCCGAACAGAGGCGCTGACACCGGATGCAACACAGATTGCGAATTTATCCTCGGCTGTACTGATTATTATGGTTTTTGTTTTTAGTATTGGTGCACGTGTGCTCGGAAAATATCTTGACCGAAAAATGACCAGCAGCGGAAAATAGAAGGGGAGGAAACACACAGATGATAACTGTTTTTGATATCAAACAGCTTAGTTTATATTATGGCACGTTTAAAGCGTTGGATCAAATCAACATGCAAATTCAAAAAAATGAAATCACCGCGTTTATTGGCCCATCTGGCTGCGGGAAATCTACTTTTTTGAAAACGATCAACCGCATGAATGATTTAATTGAAGGCGTAAAAATCGAAGGTAGCATCCACATGGATGGAGTGGATATCTATCGTGATATTGACGCGATTGCGCTACGCCAGCGGGTGGGAATGGTATTCCAGCAACCCAATCCGTTTCCCATGAGCATTTATGAAAATGTTGCCTATGGGCCGAAGGTGCAGGGGATTCGCAAAAAAAGTGTTTTGGATGATATTGTTGAAAAAAGTCTTCGTCAGGCCGCTATCTGGGATGAAGTAAAAGATAGGCTGAAAAAAAGTGCTTTATCTCTATCCGGCGGACAGCAGCAGCGTATCTGCATTGCCCGCAGCCTGGCAAATGAGCCGGAAGTTATTTTGATGGATGAACCAACTTCGGCGTTAGATCCTATTTCAACATCCAAAATTGAAGATTTGGCCGTGGAACTGAAAGAAAAGTATACCATCATTATTGTAACACATAATATGCAGCAGGCGAGCCGGATTTCTGATAAAACGGCATTCTTTCTGCATGGGCGTGTAGTGGAATTTGGTTCTACAGAACAGATATTCAGCAAACCTGCCGAGAAAGAAACGGAAGAATACATTTCTGGACGGTTTGGATAATACAATAGAATGATAGGAGGATGAGAAACAATATGACAGCAAGAATTGTATATGCACAGGAATTAAAGCGGCTGAATGAAGATGTGGTTAGAATGGAAGAAAAAGTGGAAAAGACCATTGAAAAAGTGCTACGCTCTCTGGTTAATCATGACGAGAAGCTAGCAAAAGAAATCATTGCCGATGACGATAAATTTGATTTATTAGAACAGGAAATTGAAAAGGAATGTTTTTTACTAGTGGCGCGCCAATCGCCCGTAGCGGGAGACTTGCGGAAAATTACCGCAATTATGCGTCTTATTAGTGATTTAGAAAGGATTGCAGATCATTGCAGCGATATTGCAGAATATATTTTGCGGCTACCATCAGAAAAGCGGTTTGAACTGCCGGAAGGCGTACGGGATATGTTTTATGCTATGCGGCAAATGGTATCAGATGTCATTGCTAGTTTTGTCGCGTTTGATACGAAAAAAGCAGGACAGGTAATCGAACAAGATAATACAGTAGATGATGCATTTATACGGCTTCGGTCTTCCATTTGTGAAATGATGAAATCAAATCCAGACTTCATTGAAGCCGGCGTGGATTATCTGATGATTATCAAGTATGTGGAACGAATGGCGGATCATGCCACTAACATCGCGGAATGGGTGTATTTTATTGTAGATGGAGAACTCAAAGGATAAGATGGCCCCTCTCTCATAAATAACATAGAGGTGAAATGCCGTTTGGGAAGTACATATACTTCCAGACGGCATTTTGCTTAAAGAACAATCCTTTTACTATGTAAGTCTTAGTTTCTAAAAAGCAGAATTACCCAAAACTTAACGACAGAAGTACTATATCTATCACAAAAAAGGTGTGCAGTTCAGGCAACAGAGAGGAGACAATTCATTGCCTGTAACTGCACACTGGCATGATAATAAGTTAGAGAAAAACAATTAGAGAATACTAAATAGTAAGTCGCTGTAAGAAGGCATCGGCCAGTACGATTTTGCGGTATTGACCTCTAATTCATCTACTATTGCGCGTACTTCCTGCATGGCAGCGAAAACGGTATCGTGATAATAGAGGGCGCATTTTTCTGCATCTTCGTCATACTCTTTTGCTGCTACTAATGCTTGTTCTAACTTGTTCGTTTTGCGGTATAAACACGAAGTGAGGTCGGAGAGCAAGGTGACAAGCGTCTGCTCAACTTCGCAGTTTACATCCGCAAAAGCTGATTTTTTGGTTAGGGCGGTGGAACTAAGTTTCTCTACATATTGTATGACTGCGGGAAGAATATCTTTATGAACCATATCTAGCATTGTTAACGCTTCGATATGTAACACCTTACAGTAGCTATCCAGCATAATTTCGCACCGTGAAACGATTTCCGCCTCTGTGAAGATATTATGTTTGGTAAATAGTTTGAGGTTCTTCTCGCTCTTAAAATAGGGAAGTGCTTCTGGAGTCGATTTTAGATTATATAACCCACGCCGTTTTGCTTCAGCGACCCATTCATCAGAATAGTTATTACCATTAAAAATGATACGTTTATGCTTTTTGATGGTCCGTTTGATGAGTTTGTTCAGCGCTTCTTGAAAATCTTCAGCTGCTTCCAGTTCATCGGCATATTGTGATAGTGATTCCGCTACAATCGTATTTAAGACGATGTTTGGCCCAGAAATAGAGATAGCCGATCCCAGCATACGGAACTCAAATTTGTTGCCGGTGAAGGCGAACGGAGAGGTACGGTTGCGGTCTGTTGTATCTTTTGGAAACTTAGGCAGAATATGAACGCCAATTTCCATAGTACTCTTTTCTTTGCCGTCATAGGCACCATCATGCTCAATGGATTCCAAAATTTCTGTTAATTCGTCTCCTAAAAACATAGAAATAATGGCAGGCGGAGCTTCGTTTGCTCCTAAACGGTGGTCATTTCCTGCTGTAGCAACAGAAAGACGGAGTAAATCTTGATAATCATCTACCGCTTTGATAACCGAGCATAAGAACAGCAGAAACTGTGCATTCTCATGGGGAGAGGAGCCCGGTTCTAGAAGATTGACGCCTGTGTTAGTGGAAATAGACCAGTTATTGTGTTTGCCGCTGCCATTGACACCTGCAAATGGTTTCTCATGCAGTAAGCAGACAAAACCGTGCCGGTCAGCTACTTTTTTCATCAGCTCCATGGTCAGCTGGTTGTGGTCTGCAGCGATGTTAGTTGTAGAAAAAATGGGAGCAAGTTCATGTTGTGCCGGTGCTACTTCATTGTGTTCAGTCTTAGCTAGAATACCGATTTTCCATAATTCTTGGTCTAAATCTTTCATAAATTCCGCAATACGGGGTTTAATAGCGCCAAAGTAATGGTCCTCCAGTTCCTGGCCTTTCGGCGGCTTAGCGCCGAATAAGGTGCGGCCAGTAAAAATTAAGTCACGGCGTTGTTGATACATTTCCTTGTCTACTAGAAAATATTCCTGTTCCGGTCCTACCGTGGTTACAACACGGGTCGCATCGCTGCCAAACAGTTTCAGAATTCGCAACGCTTGCCGGTTCAGTTCTTCCATAGAACGCAATAGCGGTGTTTTTTTATCAAGCACTTCACCGCTATAGGAACAAAATACCGTTGGAATGCAGAGGGTATCATCTTTGATAAATGCATAAGATGATGGATCCCAGGCAGTGTATCCTCTTGCTTCAAAGGTGGCACGCAGACCACCGGAAGGGAAACTGGACGCATCGGGTTCGCCTTTCACCAGTTCTTTGCCGGAGAATTCCATAATCGCCCGTCCGTCCCCTGTGGGAGCGATGAAACTGTCATGTTTTTCAGCTGTAATGCCTGTCATGGGCTGAAACCAATGGGTAAAATGTGTAGCGCCTTTTTCCACAGCCCAATCCTTCATCGCATTTGCCACTACAGTGGCGATTCCAATTTGCAGGCTTTTCCCGTCTTCAATGGTTTTCTTAAGCGCTTTATAGGTATCTTTTGGAAGTTTTTCCTGCATGACGGCGTCATTGAAAACCATACTGCCAAATACTTCAGAAACTGTGCTCATATGATCATCTCCTAATTAAAAGTATTTTTGAACCGGTTTCAAAGCAAGCAAAAAAGGCGCTGCGGGTGAGCAACCCACAGCGCCTTTGCTGTTTACGAATACAGTATACATCAAAGTGAAAATTTTGTCAAGCACTTTTTTTGAAAAAATGAAATATTTATTTTTTTATCTTGCAAAAAAAATAGAAATAAATAAGAAAGAGAAATAAAAAAAAGAAAAATGAAATTTGTTTTCAAAATATTTTCAAAAGGTATTGACAAATAGATTTAAAACGGGTATAATAATAGAAAATAAATTTTGAACAATGGCGTTCATCAAAAAGAAGATCTTCTTTTTGGTGGACGTTTTTTTGTGTGCAGAAATGGAAAAGGAGGAACAGCAAATGTTAAAAGAGGGTCAAGTTAGAATTCCTTCCGGCTGTGCAATATCCGGTATTTTTTCACGGGACGGCAAAAAACTAAGCGGCGAATCTATTGTGCGTTCCATCGCCACCATGCATGACCGTTCCAACGGTTTGGGCGGCGGATTTGCAGGCTATGGTATTTATCCACAATATAAGGATTTGTATGCCTTTCATATTTTCTACGATAATAATTCTGCGCGGGAACGTTGTGAACAATTTTTAGACCGTCATTTTGACGTGGTAAACTTATCCAAAATACCAGTGAAAAAAACACCTAAAATCACGGATGAACCGCTTATTTGGCGCTATTTCGTATCACCGCTGCCAACGAAATTAGCGGACAGCCAGCTGGATGAAAAAGAGTTTACTGTCAAGAGTGTAATTAAAATTAATACGGTGATTGACGGAGCCTATGTGTTTTCGTGTGGGAAAAATATGGGTGTATTTAAAGCGGTAGGATTTCCAGAAGATGTGGGAGAGTTTTATCGTTTAGAAGAATATGAAGGATATTGCTGGACAGCGCATGGCCGGTATCCAACCAATACGCCCGGCTGGTGGGGGGGCGCCCATCCATTTGCCATGTTGGACTATTCTGTTGTGCACAATGGGGAAATTTCTTCCTATGATGCAAACCGCCGTTACATTGAGATGTTTGGGTATAAGTGTAACTTGCTGACAGATACCGAAGTTATTACCTATATGATCGATTTTCTTGTACGCAAAAAGGGGCTGACATTAGAGGAGATGGCAAATGTTATTGCGGCGCCGTTTTGGTCTACGATTGAGCGGAAGCCTAAAGAAGAACGGGAACGGTTGACTTATCTGCGCAATGCGTTTGCCAGTCTGCTCATTACAGGGCCGTTTTCCATTCTATTAGGATTTGAAGGCGGTATTTTAGCGCTGAACGACCGCTTAAAACTGCGGTCAATGGTTGTGGGAGAAAAGGACGATATGGTGTATATTGCGAGTGAGGAATGTGCAATTCGTGTGGTGGAACCGGAGCTTGATACGATCTGGTCACCCAAGGGCGGAGAAGCGGTGATTTTTCAGTTGAGTGAAAGGGGGGCGAAAAAATGCCTGTAAACTATTTATTTCCTGATTACGAGATTGTGAGAGATTTTGAAAAATGTATTGGGTGTAGAGTCTGTGAAAGACAGTGCGCCAATGAAGCACATTGGTATGATGAAAAATTGGACAAAATGCGTGCGGATAGCGCAAAATGTGTAAATTGTCACCGATGTGTATCCCTTTGTCCAACCCATGCGCTGAAAATTGTGAAAACAGATCATACGTTTAAGACCAACGCGAACTG
>CALLNG010000020.1 GCA_938005345.1 uncultured Clostridia bacterium | reverse complement strand
ATTTCATGATTATGGGAAATTGTCCCACCAACCGCTGGAGGATTTGGAAAGCGGTGCGCGGATCGGCGTAGATGAACGCAAAGAGGATCCAATGGATTTTGCGCTATGGAAAGCGCAAAAACCTGGGGAACCCGCGTGGGAAAGCCCCTGGGGTATGGGCCGGCCAGGTTGGCACATTGAATGTTCCGCCATGGTAAACAAGTATTTAGGTGAGACGATTGATATTCACAGCGGAGGTGTAGATTTAGTCTTTCCACACCACGAAAATGAAATTGCGCAAAGTGAGGCAGCGACGGGAAAACCATTCGCCCGTTATTGGCTGCACAACGGCCATATTAACATCAACAACCAAAAAATGTCCAAATCAAGCGGCAACTTTTTTACTGTACGTGATGTGGCAAAGGTATTTGATTATGAGGTGATTCGCTTTTTCATGCTGAGCGCACATTACCGTACGCCTATCAATTTTTCTAAAGAATCCATGGAGTCTGCCAGCAATGCCCTGCAACGCTTGTATACTTGCATGGAACATCTGGAGTTCTTACAGGAAAAGGGAATAGAACGGAAGATGACAGAGGAGGAGCGGCGGAGCTATGAAATCATCATGGCCTACCGGCAAAGTTTTATTGATGCAATGGAGGATGACCTTAACACAGCTGACGCTGTCAGCGTTTTGTTTGAAATTGTGCGCCAAGTATATAATGACACTACCGTAGAAAAGACCTATGCGAAAGCCTACAGCAAGGGGATCTTGGATTTGCTGCGGGAACTTGGCGGTGTGCTGGGTCTTTTAAAACGGGAGAGAACAGAACAGATTCCTGTGGAAATCGAGCAGTTGGCCCAGCGCCGAGCACAGGCCAGGGCTGAAAAGAATTGGGCGCTGGCAGATGAACTGCGAGACGAACTAAAAGAAAAGGGATACCAGGTGAAAGATACGCCACAGGGGCCCAAAATCAGCCGTGTTGAGGCATAAAAGTGAGGGGAAAGAACATGACCAATTTTTTGGTACGTACCTTTGTGAAAGAACATGAGCAAATTAATAATCCTGTTGTGCGGGGCCGCTATGGCATTTTGGCCGGTATTGTTGGGCTTTGCTGTAATGCGCTGCTATTCGCAT
>CALLNG010000019.1 GCA_938005345.1 uncultured Clostridia bacterium | reverse complement strand
TCTGGTATACCGTCGCAGGAGCCGCTACGGATTATTTCGGACAATGGGCAGTGGCTGCTGGCAGAAACGTACTATGCGCGTGGCTATGTACCAGCAGACCAAGTGATGCGGGTGGAAGAGAAATATTTGCGCAGTGCTGTTTTTTTAACTGTTACAGGCTGTCGTGTCATGGGAGAACGCAGCGGCAGTTATCCAGTTTGGTTTCCAATGGGGGTGTATTTACCACTCGAACAGGAACTGGAAAACCGGTATTTGGTACGGGTGGCGCAGGGCGGGTCAAAAAAACACTGGGAGACGGTCAGTATTGCAAAAACGCAGGATATAATAAAAGGATATGCCCGCTATAGCGCGCTGGCAGTGGTAAAGCTGGCCAAAAAACAGATAGGGCATTTATATGACTGGGGCGGACGGTACGGCGGACTAGATTGTTCTGCCTTGGTCATGATGGTATACCGGTGTTTCGGTTGGTTTTTGCCGCGAAATACCAAACAGCAGCAAAGCATTGGCACCGTATTTACTTTTCGCCGGGATATGACGCTGCAGGAACGGCTCACAGCTTTGGGACATGCGCAGCCTGGCGATTTATTGTATATGCCAGGACATGTAGCAATTTGGCTCGGGAAAAAAGGGAATCATTTACAGGTATTACATGCAAGCTTTACAGCAGGAGAAATTTGTACATTGTCAATGAATGTAAATCACAAAAATGCACAAGAATTTTTATTCAAATTAGAGAAAATTAATCGAATTTCCTAAATAGTCTTGTGTTTATATGTGCAATATGGTATTATAATAGGGAATCACAAACAAAAACTCATCTTTTCATTTTGATCGGCAAAACAAAAAATGGTAGCCGGTTATTGCGTTGGGGCCAGCCAGATTGCTGGCCCGCTTTTTTTCGGAAAATTTGGTGGAGAAGGGCACTTGCATAGATGCAAAAGGTGTGGTATAATGAAACGGCAAAGATGAGTAAATAAGACCAGCTGAGAAAGGAACAAAACATGACTGGACAAGGAGTAAAGATGGTTGCGAAAAACCGGCAGGCAACCCATGAATATTTTATTGAAGAGCGGATAGAGGCGGGCCTGGAACTGTTTGGGACGGAAGTGAAATCCATTCGGCAGGGAAAAGTGAATTTGAAAGATAGTTGGATTGCATTTCAACAGGGAGAGGCATTCATTCGCGGTATGCATGTCAGCCCCTATGAAAAGGGAAATATTTTTAATAAAGATCCACTTCGCGTAAGAAAGCTCCTGCTTC
>CALLNG010000018.1 GCA_938005345.1 uncultured Clostridia bacterium | reverse complement strand
ATGGCAACCAGCGGCGGTTGTAGCTTTAGCGCGGAGCCATCCTTTACGGATTTCGGGAAAGACATTGATAATGTGCCTAAAAACACGATGGAACTCAAGGAAATCGAATCTATCGAAGTAAAATTATCAGGCACAGCCGTTACAATGGATACCGCACAGGCTAAAAGTTTTATGGCGGCGGCAGACGTAGCGGGAAACAAAGTAACACCAAGGGCAGATTTAAAGGCAGAAGATTTTAAGGATATTTGGTGGATTGGCGACTATTCGGACGAAAATTCCGGGGATTCCGCCGGATTTATCGCAATCAAAATTATGAATGCCCTCTCAACGGGCGGATTTAAAATTAAATCAGATGATAAATCCAAAGGAAATTTTGATTTTGAATACACAGGACATTACAGCATTAAGAACGCAGAGGCAGTACCTTACGAGGTCTATATCAAAACAGGCGAAGCGGCGTAGGAGGTAAAGCATGAGATTATCAGATTTAACAGCAGAACAAGGTTTAGAAGCAATCACAAATTCTCTCGAATGCATCGGCAACATTGCAGATGATGATGACGCGCTTAAACTGTGTCAGGAACTTGTGCCGCGGGAAGGTGAGAAATACATCAAAGTCTTTGCTAGGGGTGCTAAAACAGCCTCTAGACTGTTGAAAACGCACAAAGATGATGTAATCGGGATTCTGGCGGCGTTTGAATTGCAGAGCGTCGAGGAATACAAGAAAAAGCATAAATTAATGGACGTTATCAAAGGTATGGTTGACCTCGTCAATGAGCCAGAGGTACGTCAGCTTTTTTTCTCAGTGCCAACAGGCGCAACAGAAGAACCCTCTGGCGATGCGCAGGAGAATACAGAGGAAGAAGCGTAAAGGGATTCTTACTGTATGTCAAGGCTAAGATTTTAGACGATACAGAGGAATTAATTTACAAACGATATATGGCCGACGGGCTGAAATATGTAACCGAAAGTATTTCACAGGCGTTCGGAGGGAAATATCTCTATGTATCATTTGCTGATTTGATTGATAATAATAAAAAACAAACAGCAACAAAGACTGGCGAAGAAATAGCCGCAGACGTCATTAAAAAAGCCGGATTGGTGGTGATGAGTGATTGAATGTGATGGAATTGTTTGTCACTCTGGCAATCAAAGACACCGCATATAAGCAGGGGCTGAAAGACGCAGAAGGTAACGCCAGCTCGTCCACATCAAAAATCGGCGGGGCATTTAAAACAGTCGGGAAGGTGGCTAAAACAGCCATGGCGGCTGGTTCTGCCGCCGCCGTTGCATTTACAAAAACGTCAATAGATTCCGGAATGAATTTTGATACCGCGATGTCTCAGGTAGCAGCTACTATGGGAACAACCGTAGACAAAATAGAAAACGTCAAAGCCAAGGCCGAGGAAATGGGGCGTACAACAAAGTACACAGCAACAGAAGCGGCGGAAGGAATGAACATCCTTGCCCAAGCCGGCTTATCGGCTGACGAACAGATTAGCGGTATCGGAACAGTACTTAACCTTGCCTCTGCCGGTGCTATGAGTCTGGAAGAATCGGCATCATATACCGCAGGTGCGGTAAAAGGCTTTGGCGACTCGATGGGTAATGCATCTTACTATGCCGATTTGATGGCAAAAGGTGCTACTCTTGCCAATACGGATGTAAGAGGCCTTGGAGAGGCTTTTTCCGGTTCTGCCGCCACGGCAAAAAACTACGGTCAAGCGGCGGACGGTGTCACGCTTTCCTTGCTCCGCTTGGCAGAGCAGAACGTAACAGGCTCTGAGGCATCTACAGCGTTAAACAGAGCAATGGCGGATTTATATACTCCGACTGACGACGCATCAAAAGCATTAAACCAGTTAGGCGTATCAGCCTACGAAGCCAACGGCGAAGCAAAGGATTTTAATAATCTCGTAGACGAACTTAATGGCTCTTTGCAGGGCATGACAGCGGAGCAAAAAAACAATGCTCTTGCTACAATTTTTACAACGCAAGGCTTACAGGCGTTTAACAAAATGACCGCATCAAGTGATGCGACTGTACAAAAATTTTGGAAAGGAATACAGGATTCTTCCGGCTCCGCGGCACAGCAGGCGGCTACACAGTTAGACAATTTAAAAGGCGACATAACCCTGCTATCTAGTGCTACAGAGGGCTTAGAACTGGGTTTTTACAATACTTTTTCGGGCGCTATCCGTGGTGCCATCAAAGACGTAACAAGCGAGGTTAGTGGATTAGCTGAGGCGATGGAATCCGGCGGAATAAGTGGAGCTTTTTCCAAACTGGCGCAAGATGCGATTAATTTTAGTGGTCAGTTGCCGGGACTGACAAAAATCGGCGGCGACCTCATAAACGGTTTAATTTCGAGCGTTACTCAAAACTCTGGCAGTATTACAACTGCTGTCGGCCAACTGTTAAACAATCTTGCCTCTACGATTTCCACGGGGCTAAATGTGTTTACATCGGTCGGGATTAATTTGTTAACGACTATCGCCAGCGGCATGACTCAAGGCATCCCAACCTTTTTGGGGCAGGCGTTGCCGATGCTGACACAATTTACAGAGTCATTGAGGAACAACGCAGGCAAATTGATAAATGCAGGCTTAACACTTATCCAGAATATCGCGCAAGGGCTGATTAACTCTATCCCTGTACTAATTGCATATGTACCTACAATTATAACAAATTTAGCCGGCATTATTAACGATAACGCGCCAAAAATCCTTGCAACAGGAGTAACAATCATAACAAATTTAGCGATTGGCTTAGTTCGCGCTATTCCATTATTGATTGCCAATTTGCCGAAAATTATCACAGCTATTGTGAGCGTGTTTACGGCATTCAACTGGCTGTCGCTTGGCAAAAATATTGTTACTGGCATAATCAAAGGAATTAAAAATCTTCCTTCTCTTTTGAAGAGTACCGCTAAAAATGCTGTAAACGGATTCAAGGGAGCATTTAAGGGAAATGGTATTTTATCGGCTGTAAAAGGAGCATTTACTAAGATACCATCGGCTGTTAAAAGTATCTTTACTAAGGCAGTATCCCTTGTAAAAACCTTCCCTGGACGATTTAAGAGCGCCTTAAAGTTTAGTTGGTCTCTACCACATCTGAAATTGCCACATCTGAGTGTTTCTGGCGGAAAGGCTCCATTTGGCATCGGCGGCAAAGGCTCTCTGCCATCATTCCACATTAGCTGGTATAAAAAGGCTATGGAAAGTCCATATATATTTTCTGATGCCACATTGTTTGGAGCAGGAGAATCGGGAGACGAGATGCTGTACGGTCGTAGCAGACTGATGAGTGATATTAAAGAGGCAACGCAGGGAACGAAAAATGATGTAACTATTAATGTAACTGTAAACGGTGCAGATAACCCAGAAGAATGGGGAAGAAGAATGGCAAATGAGCTTAGAAGGCAGGTGAAAATGGCATAATGGCGAAGAAAAAGTCTGCTGCTCCTAGCGGTCTGTCTATATCGAGAGACGGTTTGAAATTTACAATATCTTGGAAAATACCGGCGAAAAAATATGAGGATGGACAGTGGCTATGGTATCGTCTACATACAAAAAACGCCGGTGCTTCTAAATGGGATTGGACAAAGTGGAAGAAAATAAATGTAGGAAAATCAGCAACTAAAAAAACGGTAGCACTTAATGCAAAAAATTATTATCCTGTCTCATCAAAATTATTAAACGCGATAGAATTTAAGGTAAAGGGCAAAACAAAAAGTGATAAAAAGCATACCTATACAGCCGCACATTCCACAAAGACATTTACCATTTATGCACCAAATGCCCCTTCCGTTTCTTATTCTCTTGATGATACTGGCGCAAATAAAGGTACATTTACTTGGAATACCTCATACGAGGCAAATGATGCAAGGCATTTTGCAAGGACGCAGGTACAGACCGCATTAATGACAAACTATAAGGGCGCCATTGCAAACGCTCGCTTTACCAATGCATCCTATACGGGAGCGTCTGGCACATGGGCGATAACAGAGGATGGTTCCCCGACACAAAACAAGACATTTTGCCGTATTGTAAGGGCAAAATCGAGAGGGTGTGCCGGAGATTCCGGTTGGAGCTATGCATACCATTATTACAGCATCCCAGAGCGTCCAAATATACAGAGTACAGGGAGCAAAGAGATAGGCTCCTCTAGCCGCTATGTATGGGCAAACTGGGTGCAGGCATCGCCACGGGACCGCCCTGTGGATTCTATGGAGTTACAATACGCCATAGACACGCCAGAAAGTGGAGAGAGGTATACTGGCACATCGTGGAGTACTGGAGTAACTGTTGCGTACCATGATTATACGGTGTCAGCAGATTTTAACACGGACGACGGCATAGCGGAAGACCAGATCATGTGGACAAGGGTGCAAAGTACGCACGATAAAAAATATGCGTATTCCGAGCCACGAGTAGCGGCACGAGGGGCTTTAAAATCCCCGTCATTTGATACGGTATCGGCAACGGGAACAACGCTTACCATCAATAGCGTTGAGCGAAATACAGAGGTTCCAGACGCCAAAACAGCAATCTGGATGAAAATAGACAACGAGGAAAAAGGCATTATTGCGGTCACCGACAAAGAGGGCACAATCACAGTTACGTGTCCGGACGTTTCCGGCGGCGCTGAATACCAGATTGCCCTCAAGAATTTTACCGGAACTTCCACACCTCAAAATGGAGCGACTGGCACTACCTACAAACTTAGCCCTCTCATGCAGTCTGGGTGGATTTATTCGGAAACAAGAAAGATTGCAGTCCCACCGAAAAATATAACTGCAATGGCGGTGGCATCTGATACCGTGGAACTAACATGGGATTGGTCGTGGAAAAATGCGGATGCGGCTACCGTTGCGTGGGCAGACCACGAGGACGCATGGATTAGTACGGAAGCCCCAACTACTTATGACGTGGAGGACAGGGAAACCACGTGGCATATCGGGTCCCTAGAATCGGCAAAAACATATTATTTCCGCGTAAGATTGCGGGATACGTCCGGGGACGAAGAAGTGCTATCTCCTTGGTCTGATACGGTTTCCGTATCACTGAGCGAGACACCAACAACACCTACATTAGCAACAACAGAAAACTATCTTAGTATGGACGACACAGTTATTTGTAGTGTCGGCTATACCGGAAACAGCAAAGCGAGCATAAAAATAGCGGAAGCGGTTAACGATGAGCCAGTTAAAGGCAAAGATGGAAACGTCGTTGTTTTAATGATGTCTTCCGGCATGGAGACATTATCGGAAACTATTGAAAACATTAATAAAATCTATACTGCAAGTGGCCTTTTGAGCAATCTGTGGAATGTAGGAGAAATCCATTATTTAAAAGCAATGGTTACAGCACAGGGAGGCAAGGAAGGGGCATGGTCAGATTCTGTGGCTGTTGAAATTGTTGCAAAACCTGCGATAAACAGCGTGACAACAAATCTTGTTTCGGAATCAACTGCATATAATTCTGGCGATGTTACCACGGAAACAAGCGACCAGACAGTACCAGAATCATCGGAAGGTACAACAAATTATTTAGAGCAGCTACCATTAACAATAGTCCCTTCCTTCGGGGATTCTGCTGGCACAGCAAAAGTAACGATTGTCAGGGACGAGGATTATTATATTCTGCGCCCGGACGGATTAAAGGAACAACATTTTGCCAATGAAATTATTGCTAGTTTTACTGGCAGTGAAACAGACAGCTATGCTATTGGCTTAAGCGACCTAATCGGGCAGATGGATGACGGTGCAAGGTACAGCATACAGATTGCATTTACAGATATTTATGACCATGTGGCAGAAAAAAAGATACCGTTTGTTGTGCGGTGGAAACATCAGCCAGAAGTACCAACGGCCACTGTAAATACGATTGCAGACAATAAAACAGCAAGTATTGTTGTCGCTAAACCAACTACATATGCTGACGGGGATACATTTGATTTGTACCGGATGAGCGTAGACAGGGCGGAGTTGATTCTTGAAAACGGAATCTATGGCCAGAAATATGTTGATCCATATCCTGCACTAAATGAGTACGGCGGCATACTGGTTGTGAATAAAACCGCTAACGGCGACTATATAACGTCAGACAGCTCGTTTGCATGGTTGTATAGCGATTTTTCCATAGAATATAAAAAGGCAATCATTGATTTTGACAGTGAATCTATCGAAATCCAGTATAACCTTGATTTAGATAACTCATGGGATAAAGATTTCGAGAGGACAGTTTATCTTGGTGGTTCCGTACAAGGTGACTGGAATCCTGCAGTCACTCGTGATTTAAAAATTGATGCAGTAAGTATCTCACTAACAGAACCAACGATGATTGAGCAAATGAGGCGGCTTGCAACGTATCCTGGAATATGTCACGTTAGGACACCAGACGGCTCGTCATTTTCCTGCGATATACAGGTGTCGGAGAAAAAAGACCACGATAACAAAATGCGGACAGATTTCTCTCTAACGATTAAAAAAGTGGATTCGGAAGAACTGGACGCTGTGACGGAAGAACAGTGGAGCGCAGAGCATCCTAGCGAGGTGATGTGATGGATTGGAGCAAAGGATTTTCAGCAAGATATATTTTGACAACGGTTGACCCCAAGACGTGGACAGACCAGAAAGAATTTGAATTTACTGAGGGCAGTATTGACCGGGACAGCACGTCAGATTTAAGGGAATCTGCCTCCGTCACAATGACAGAAAAGATAACAGATAGTGAGTGCTGGGTCCGTATTTACCTGCAAGCCAAACAGGGAGGGTCAGGAGCAAAAGTAGCACTATTTACCGGCCTGACCGCCTTCCCAGAAAGAAAGCTTGATGGTGTGAGAGAAACTTACAATATTGACTGTTATTCCGTTCTCAAGCCGGCAGATGATGTAATCCTGCCGCGTGGCTATTATGCACCAGCCGGTAGCGGAGCAAAACAGATTAAAAATCTGCTTAATGATTGCATCCCCGCCCCTGTGTATGTCGAAGGAACATCGCCGATAACTACAGATAATATCGTTGCGGAAGATGGGGAAACAAGGCTCACAATGGCGCTGCATATTTTAGATGCCATTGGCTGGCGGATGCGAATACTTGGCGATGGAAGTATTGTTATCTGCGCAAATGATAATAATAGCAGTCTTACGGTGGGAATTAACGCGAACGACATAATAGAGTGTGATGTAACAGACACATTTAATTGGTATGACACACCAAATTGTTTCATGGCGATACACGATGATTACGGAGCGGCTATTGCAAGGGATGATAGTCCAGATAGCTTTTTATCAACGGTAAATCGTGGTAGGGAAGTGTGGAAATCGGAAACAGGCGTTGAATTATCCTCCGGGGAAAGCATAGCGGCTTATGCTGTTAGAAAACTAAAAGAATTGCAGAATCCTGCCAGAACGATACAGTACAGCCGGCGATTTTTCGAGGACGTTCTTTTAGGCGATGTGGTCTTTTTAAATTATCCGCGGCATAACCTTACTGGGAAATTTAGGATAACATCACAAACACTATCTCTGGAACACGGTTGCCGCACAAAGGAAGAGGTGGAAAGCATTGAATGATTTTGTAAAAGAGATTGCCTCGACAATGAAGCAAAGCAAAACAAAGGCATATGATACAGTCGCAAAAGTCCTTCGGGTTGACGAAAAAACAGCATATGTCCACATTGACGGTGGAGCAGATGAAACCCCCGCACAGATGGCAATTAATTGTAAGACAGGTGACACAGTAAAAATCCGTGTCAGCGGCGGAAAAGCATGGTTAACAGGAAACATTACAGCACCACCTACAGATGACTCTGTTGCAATTAAAGCGAATAAGACAGCTACTAAGGTAAAGAAATCCTACGAGAACTTTAAAGATATTACTGAGGAAAACTTTAGCAGTCAGGAAGACAAGATAGCAGAGGCTGCTAAAGTTGCAACTAACTTCATGAAATATATCGAAGGACTTGGATTAGTTGTCGGTGATATGCGAGGAAATACGCTTGGACAGAACGCGTTACTTGACGCAAATGGAATGTGTGTGCGCAACAATAACAGCGAAATTGTACGATTTGGAATTACAGATATTAAAGTAGTGAATGAAGACGGAGACCCTGTTTATAGTGGCGCTGGCTCGGTCGTAAAGTCACAAAACAACATTGTTGTATCAACACAGCAAACAAAAGATGCAGGTAATACTAATGCCGGTGGTAAGGCTGCGCTTGAATTATATTATGATAGTGCAAAAGATAATATGAGTCTCTCGTTATCTGTAAAAAGTGGAACATCCTATACTGATTTGTACGAAAGCATTGGAAATGGGATATATGCTGATAACTCTAATACAAAGATTGTGTCTTCGGACGTAATAAAGTTGGATGCAGGGAGAATATATTTATCCACCTATTTAGGGACTTGGAGACCATATTTTTGCGCTGGCGATTCGATCAGTGCAACTTTTGGTACTGCTGGATATATTACGAGTTCCGGCAAGGATGTCATTTTTATAATTCCATTATCAAAACCAATAATTGGGAACCCGACGGTAACAGTAACAAGTGTGGAAGGGCTTATGGTCCGACAAAATAATAAGTATTTGTATGGTGGCTCGTCAACAAAATATGTCAAACCTAGCAAATATGCTGTACACTCAACGCTTAGTGGAGGCTGCATCCATGTATTTGCAACAATGCCAAATACTACAGATGTTACAAACAATAGTCCTTGCGGCATCTATGCTAATATTAAGATAACATTCTCATAGGAGGAATAAAATTGGCTTTAAAAAAAGAAATTCGTCAAAGCGACGGCGTAGTTACTAATTATCACAGAATATTATATATTCAGTCTACAATCAACAGTCATGATTCAATAGCTGTAGTATCTTATGTAGATGAGATTGGTAGAGCTATGGAAAGCAACGGTGACAGACCGTACAGAGCCGCTGTTACATATGAGAAAGAGTATGAAGAGAATATGACTATTGAAGATGCTTATAAGTATCTCAAAACACTTCCAGATTACGAAGATGCAGAGGATATCTGATACAATTTATGCATAAGGAGGCGAAAGCATGATAGCTAGTGGAACAATAATTATTGATGGACAGACATACCGCAAAGGAGATGTTATACACGATTTAGGCGGCTGGGATTGCATAGATACGGACGGAAGTAAGCGATATTACTGGGGAAAGTCTTCTGAGGTAGATAAATTGCCTCATTATGTTGCAAGTGGTTCGACGGCGTTATGCGTAGACACAGGGGAATTATATGGCTTTTACGCCCCTGATAGCAAGTGGTTTTTACTTTAGGGAGGTGTAGAGCATGAGAAAAAGTGGCTTAACGGGAGATGAGGCGTATATACTCTCAAAACGCGGGAAAACAACAGAAGACCTTGGCCCGTTAAAAAAAGAAATTGGTTTGATAAAGGAAGATATAGATAATTTCCCATTTCAGCTAATCAAGTCAAAAAATGAAT
>CALLNG010000017.1 GCA_938005345.1 uncultured Clostridia bacterium | reverse complement strand
GCCCGGCCCTTCCTTCCACGCGCCGTCCGGTGCAAATTCCGGCAGCATATATTCCAGCGAGCGCAGTCCCTGTTCCAAAATGTAGCTGCCCAGTTCCGGTTCTTTGTCCAAAATTGCTAAGGCTCCGACTGCCATACCGCCGTTACATACAGCGTTCCAGTTCCAGTCCCAGGTGACCCAGCTGCCATTGACGCCAGGCTGCCCATTGTAACATTTCACACCCTGGTTTAATCCATGTTTGACAATCGCATTTTCAATAAATTCTTTTTGGTCGTCTGTCCAGCAGTCGTACATCCAGTCATAGCCAATGGCGACGGCCGCCGTCATTTCCGCAGTATCCAAATAGTGGTTTTGGTGGTTCCAATCCCGGAACTTGCCCACTGCCTGCAAGTCTTCCCACGCCCGGTCAGCATACTTTTTGTCCCCGGTAATTTGATAGGCCATGCCCAGGTTGCTCATGCGGCTGAGCATTTCCCGTGACGTATCCAGCAACCGAAGACCGTCCGGCTTGACATAGGTTAGCACCTCTTTTTCCAGCAAGCTGTCCGCCACTGCTATGGTTTCCTCCGCCCAGGATTTCATAGGCTCGCTCTGCACGCCCTCGCGGATTTGGTCAAAATCTTCTTTGGTTGCCATCACACGCGGATGGACATTGTTCAAATTGTCTAGGAAGGTTTGTTCCTTGGGCCGTGTATACAGCACATACTGGTAAATCTCCTGCAAATCAGCATCGCTGCGCTCTGCTGCGTCACCCACCACCGCCATGCTTCCTTTTTCATACCAAGCGACCTTTTGTCCCAGGCCCTGCTCCGCCAGCGCCCGCAGCGGCACATAGGTGCGGGCGCCAATCTGAACCGGCGCGGCGTCTATTGCCGTCTTTACGCCATCCACTTCAATTTCCGGCGTACCGACGTTCATGCGGATGGTCTTGCCGTCTATAAGGATGGTCACGGTTTTGGTTTCCTCCGTCCAGTCCACCTGTCCGCCCAGGCCTTCCGATACGAAACGGATTGGGATCATGGTGCGTCCGTTTTCCACAAATGGCGGTGCGTCCAGTTCCCGTTTCTGCGTTCCGTCAAAGCCATAGTTATGGTTTTCAATGACTGCAACCGACCCGGTTACTTTATCAATCGCTGACTGGTCTGTTGAAAAAATACTATTTTTCACCAACTCGGTACTCTCCTCCGTCATTTTCAGCGTGGATGGATCTTTGGGCGCCGTTCCAGCATATACACGAATGTCATCCACGTAAAACTTAGAGCCCGAACCGCTGCTTGCCTGGATGCGGAACCGCTCCGGCGTGCTGAAATTGGTATTATCAAAAGGAACATCCTCCATCATAAGTTCTCCGCCCAAATATATGTCCATCGTTTTGCTTGCTAAGTGTATGGCTGCACCCAGTTCATACCAACGTTTTCTCATATATTTGGTCAGTGGTTTGCCTGCCGCCGTGATATTTCCATCTGTTTCAAATTTAAATACGGCTGCAAACTGTGCGCTGGCGTCGCGCATCGTGAATACCTGTTTGACCACATTCATATCCTCTGCGCGCACTTTGGCTTCCACCACAATATCCGTGGAGTCCGGCGTCATCATGAGATCCATCAGCGGGTCCTGCGTTACGGACTCAATGCAAACGCTTTTATCCTTGCTGCTAGGCACTTCGTCTATGTAAATCTGGCCGTCTTTTTGCTCCACTATCCATATATCCGGCTGCATACCGGTTTCATCCTCGTTAAAGTTTTGCAGCAAATACACGGTGTCCGTCACTTTCTGTTCCTGCTGCACTGGGGTTTCGCTTGGTTCTTCCCCGGACTCTGGATTATAGGTTTCCCGTGGGAAATCTGCATCCGTCAGTCCCGCGCTGCCATCATATACCCGCACATTGTCCAGGTACACCTTGGTGCCTTCCACCCCAGCGCCCAGTTGAAACCGGAACACTGCCGGCGCGCCAAAGGACGTATTTTCATAAAGCGCGTCGGATATGCAGCGTTTTCCATTAATGGAAACACTGTTGCGGTGGGTTTTGCTGTTTTGCGTCAGCACAATGTGGTACCATTCTTCCGGCGCCCAATTTCCCAGCTTCCGCCCATCCGCTGCCATAATGGTGCCATCGGATTTGAACGTAATAAAATTGCAAAACACACCAGCGCCATCTTTCTGCAAAAACACCTTAAAATCCGCGCCGCAGCGATCCACCCGGATATCCGCTTCGCTCACCATGGTCACCGGCGCGCTGCTGAGTGCATAATCCATGACAATTTCAGACGTTTTACATTCCAGCAGCATTGCCTTGTTGACGCCTTCTTCCGTTTCCACTACATAGGCCGGATTGCCGTTATTGTTAATTGTCCAGCCATCCGGTTTACCATAGGTCGCGACGCTGTCAAACGTGTTATGAATGAGGATTCCGTCTGTTTCCTCCGCCGCTACCGCTGCTCCCGGCAGCACCATCAGCGCCGCTAAAAGCACACCCAACCATCGTTTCATACCTGATTCCTCCTTTTTACCGGTTTTGATGCCGTGTATAGGCTTGTTGATATATCTCCAAAACACGCGGCAAACGCAGTGCCTGCAATGTTTCCTGATATACAGTGTCAAACTGTTCGATCGGTTCCAGCCCTAGCAGGAACCGGTTCGTCATATCGTTAACATATCCGTTAAGCGCTTCCTGTATCTGTGCTACCTCCTGGATTTCCTCCACCGTGAGGAACAGCTCCGGCAAATCGTACTGTAAGGTATTGCTATTGCGCCATACCTCCACCGCTTCCCGCTGCTCCGGCATTTGGTAATACTGCATTTGATACTGCTGCATCTGGATAAACGGCCCGCTTTGATTGCCTCTGGCATACAGTGCGATGGCCGCTCCAACATCCCCTTGCTGGGGATGCAAAATTTTGTCCGTATAGGCCGGTTGCCCGTCTCGCATTTCATAGCTTTCGCCTAATATCCCAAAATTATACAGCAATTTGCCCTGTTCCGTATAGCCAAAATCCAAAAACCGGGCCGCTAGCTCCACATTTTTGCAGGACGTTGTGATACAGGTGGACGAGCCGCTCATATCCAGCAATTTTCCACGCTGCCCAAATTTTGGGGTTTCCCCTTTATTCAAAACAGGGTGCGGCGCCGCTACCATGCGGTAATTGGGGTTTTGCTGCTGCAGTGCCCGGTTGAAACGGCCCATGCCATTGCCCGCCAGCGCTACCGTCGCCGCGCTTTTTCCCTGGGCAATATTGCTTTCCACCGCCAGTTTATCCACACTGACAATGTCAGGGTCAATCAGCCCTTCCCCATACCACTGCCGGAACGTTTGCAAAAACGCCTTGTATCCGGGCTGTGCCGCGCCGTATACCACTTGGCCGTTTTCCACATAAAATCCCTGTTTTACGCCAAATGCACCGCTTAAATCCCCCGTACTATAGAGGTTGTTCTCATAAACCAAAGGCGCATCCGCACCCTTTTGCTGTTTCATCAGCGTCAGCGCCTGGTGCCATTCGCCGATGGTCTCCGGCACCTCCAACCCCAACTCTTCCAGCCAATCTCCGCGAATCATAGGGCCTGTATGTACGGTCAAATCCTCGCTTTCCCGAATGAGGGGATAAAACAAATAGTCCCCGTTATCCGTCTGCGCCATGTTGTCCACATCTGGATGATCCTGTAGATAAGCCTTCAAATTGGGTGACCATTTGTCAATTACATCGTTTAACCGGATGATATGGTTATCCAAATAGGTTTTCTGTATGCCGCCCGGCACTGCCGACCAGCTATATTCAATGATGTCCGGCAAATCTCCTGACGCCAGAAGCAGCGTCAGCGGATGCCAACCGTTTGCCTGCTGGGGATGAATATAATTGATTTTCACTCCCGTCTGCCGCGCGAGCTCCTGGGCAAACGGCGTTTCGCCCAAATCATCGGAAACATCTCTCAAATTGTCGTTCAGCGGCACCCAGTAGGTCAACGTCTCTTCTGTTTGCAGGGGATAGGTTCCATTACTTTGACCTGTTTGTGTTTGTATGGCGGGCGCTGCACAGCCAAACAAAATGCAGGCAGATAAAAATACCAACACAGACAGCCTGCCAGCGCTGCACAGTTTGTTTTGCCACTTGCTCAAGTTCCCGCCTCCTTCCATGTAATCGTTTTCTTATTTTATCATACTATAGAAATCTTCTAAGAGCAAGTTTCAAAATCGCAATTCAACTTTCAATTTCTTATCTTTCCTTATGAAATGCGGCTTTACGATTGTTTTCCAAACAATTTCGTTGTTGCAAAAAAACAAAAAAAGAGCCATTTTGGGAAATGGCTCAAATGGCAGATCCTTTCATTGAGGGATGAACGGTACGCGGTATTTTCCAGGAATTTCAAATGGACGCAGCTTCTTTTTTCAACTGTCCGTTGCCGGTCCGGTAACACCTACGGGGCGGGACGTTTACCCTTTGGGCAAGTGCGGCGCGAGCGAACCGCGCACTACAATTTTATGGCGGACCGTAACGTCCTCCGGCGGGCGGTTCCCCCATACAATATCCAACGCCGCCTTCGCCGTACCGCGGCTGTCATAGGCAACGGAATCCAGTTGTACGCCGCAGCGCGGCAGAACAGAGCTGTTGTCAAAGCCCATCAGTCCCGCTTTACCCTGCTGGCACAGCGGCAAAAGCTGCAGCGCGAAATAGTCCGTGGAGCACAGTATTGCGGCACGCCGCTCGGTGGGAAGCATTTCTTCCACCGTTTCCACCCGCTCTGCCACCCGGTGCGGGACGGCAGCGGCGGCGGAAAGAAATCCCTTCAGACGCATTTGCTGGGCATAGGCATTGACTTCCCCCTGTTTGGGCAGCGCGGCAGTGACATATAGCAGCTCTTCATAGCCGTACTGTAGCGCGTGGCACGTGGCTTCCTGCATGGCTTTTTCATCATCAATCCCGACAAATGGCGCTCCCTGTATCCGGTTGCCCACCGTGACCACCGGCGTTTGCAGACTGCGCAGAAATTCCGCAAACCCTTTTCCCTGGCTGACCGGGCACAGCACAATGCCGTCCACTCCCAAAAACCAAAGCTGCTGCAAACACTCTTTTTCCCGCGCCGGGTCCTTATGGGAAAACATCACGACAGCGCAGTCACCCGCAGGCCGGCACAGCGCTTCCAGCTCCATGACCAAATCCGAAAAATATTCATTGTCAAGGTCAAACACCACAATGCCAATCAAATGGGATTTGCCGCCGGAAAGGCGGCTCGCGTGAATATTGGGACGGTACCCATAGTCGCGCGCCGCTTTTAAAACGGCCTCCTTGGTTTTGGGGCTGATTCCCTTTCGCCCATTGAGCGCGCGGTCCACCGTCCCCTGCGATACGCCGCAGATTTTGGCAAGCTGCGTCGTGGTGATGCCAAACGGACGCGGTTTCATGCCAGCTCCACCTCCACTGTCTTTTGCACCGCTGTCTGCGCAAAAGACAGCGTGCCGTCCTGCCAGTCAAATGGGATATCTTTTCCGTCAATACATATCCGTTTCACCCCACCGGCAAAGGGCAGATGCAGTACGCGCAGGCATAGCGTCCCTTCCGCCAGCGCCACGCAAACGCGGCCCAGCTGGGACGCAAATGTGCCCCAGCCGGTGCCCACGCTCCACAGGCACCGGAACTGCTCCTGATGCACTTTGGGATCAAACCCCAGCATCTGGTGGGGGAGGTCAAATGTAAATCCGCTTAGCAGAGGCAGCAGCGCGAAGCTCGCCATGGACCGTGCATAATTGCTGCCGCATTCCATTTCGTTCCAGGGATTGCGCTTTTTGCCGTTATAGCGGGCGCGCACCGCCCGTACCAGGGTCATCCCTTCCTCCACCATACCTTCGCTGACCAGCAGGCCCGCCAGCTGGTATTCAAATCCGTGCATGGCCTCCTCGCAGTAGGGAATAGGGATGGCTGGCTTATCCGCGCCTGCCGGATAGTCGCATATGACCGCACCGCTCTCGTCGTTTAGGGCAAACACGCGCCATGGATTGGTAAACGCCCGCATGGAGGGTTTGAAATTGTTTTGGTACAGGCTATGCAGGGCCGTTTGCACCTGCTGGCGGTCAAATAGCTCGCCCAAGCCGCAAATGTTGGCGTGCCACTGGGCGCACAGCTGATCAATGGCGCACCCCTCGCCAATTTGGTATTTGATTTGCTGCGCTTCCCCGTTCCAATAGTCCTCTGTGCAGCCGAAATGCTCTAACACGTCCTTATCTTGCAAATCTACCTGCTGGATGAAATACTTACCGTTGAACAGGTGTTCCTTGGTCCAAGCACGCCCCGCTTCATACAGTGCTTCATAGTCCGCGGCCTGCTGCTCTTTGCCCAAATGGCGTGCCATGCGCGCGGCGGCCTGCAGGGCAGCCAAATAAAAGCCCTCCAGCCAGGAGGACGGGCCGAACAGCTCCATATCCAACGTATGGTGCTGCCGCCCGGTCAACACACCGCTGCGCTGCGGGTCCCATTCGTCCTGGTTTTCCGGGCTCCAGGCATAAGACAGAATTTTTTCCACTGTCTCCCAGTTATCCGCCAGCCATTTATCATCCCCGCTGAGCTTCCACTCCCGGTAGGTCTTGATCACGGCGCCCATCTGCCCATCCACGCAGGCGCGGAATTTGGCCTTTTCCCTGCCCAGCGGCAGCTTAAGGCGGAAATCCATTTCCCCGCTTTCATAGGTGTTGTAGCGGAATTCTAAATCGCGGATGGACCGTTCCAAGTCCGGAAACAGGAAGCACAGCGCATAGGCATAATTCCAGACATGGGAGCAGGTGCCTTCACAGGAACCAGTCAATTCCTCCACGCCCTCCCAGCCATAAAACGAGCCGTCCTCCAAACGCAGTACGGTCGGCGATTTGAGTACGGACAGCGCTGCGGAGGCCGCGTCCAGCACCGCCGCATCCAGCGTGGAGGAAAAGAGCGCGTCATGGAACGCCAGTGTCCGCTCCCACAGGCTATCCCAATGTTCCAGGGCGTAGCGCGCCGAATCCGCCGCATCCGTAAACTGGGTAGCATAGTAGTTTTTCCATGTCACATCCTTGCCATCCGGCGTCTTGAGCGGGTTCCAGTAATTATAGTTGTTAGGCACATGCCAGCTCAGCACAAACCGGAACGCCCGCGTCTCACCCGGCGCCAGGTCCGCTTGCGCCAGCAGAGAGGCCATATCATGGCTGCCCGCCGTATTATAGTCCCGCAGGCGCAGCGGCGCGCCGGAAGCAAATTCCCGCCAAAACGTGGCGATGCCGTCCTGCCAGCCGCCGCGGTACCAGTAGGGCTGCACTGCCGCTTCCCCGGTGCACGCCAACGCCAGTTCCCCATAGCGCGGGTCAGCCGGGTTCATACCATCGTATTGCAAGCGCACGCCGCGCCAGGCTTCCTCCAGCGCACGGTTACGCGAGCAAGGGAAGGGATTGCCCACGGAAAACGCGGCTGCCACTTGCAACGGCTGCGGCTGCGTGTTGGTGAGCCGCACCTCAAAAAAGGCCGCCGGAATGCTGGAATTATCGGAATCCAGCGGGATGAAGGGATTCCACGCCACCAGCTCCGCCTTTGCGGGGAAATCCGCGTCTGCAAAGTCCAGCCGCGCCAGCGGAAACTCGCCTGTGAACGTGCATTCCTTAAAATGAGGGAATCCGCACATGGTCTTGGAGTCCGGGCCAAAGCCATAGCCGCCGCGCTCCGCCCGGTTGTACTGCCCCATATAGCTACCGTCAAAATCTCCCATCAGCACCTTAGCGTTCACGGTGCCGTCCGCCTGCCGCGCCCGCACCGCGATGTGGGAATAGCCATTGAGGCTCCCTTTGTTGGGGCGGTTGAAAATTTCCCAGTCCACTAACCGCCCGTTGCCCGCCAAACCAACGCTTCCTGTGCCAATACCGCCCAGCGGAAACGAAATTTCCCGTAGTTGTTCCTTTTGATAGTGCATATCTGCCACCTCTTTGCCTAGCTTTATTTGATTGTATAGCGCCCATGTTTATATTGTTACCGTGTACGTACACATTATAGACCCGCGGCGCTTTCGTGTCAATTTACACGGCAAAAATTTTTCTATTTTAATATAAAAATATTGCTCCCCACAGGTAGGTGTGCTATACTAGTGGCAAATAGCAACAAAAGCAGCAAGGTACGTCGCCGCATTTGTTTGGCACAGCGGCACTGAATTGCCGTCCCCTTTGTGATAATGTTAGGAGGATGTAACATGGACTTTTCTAAAGTAGACACCAATTTTCAAACCGCCTTTGCCCAGGAGGGTGATTTTGCGTGGTACCGCCCCTCCCATTCCGCTTTTTTGTTGGAAGGGCTGCCGTTTTGTTCACCGGACGGGCCGTATGAGCGCATTGCGCCGGATTTTCTTCCCGGTTTGCGGGAGGGATTAACCGTCCTTTCCCATCACACCTCCGGCGCAGCGCTGCGCTTTAGCACAGACAGCCGAAAAATTGCCCTGCAGGCCGACCTGCACCATTTGTCCTACTTATCCAACATGGCAAAGTATGGCGAATGTGGCTTTGACCTGTATTACTATGGCGCGCAGGGGTATCAATTTTTACATACGTTTTCGCCCGCTGCGGGAGAAGCGTCCCTTGCCGAAGCCTGGTCCCTGCCGGACAATTTGACGGGGTTTACAGAGTTTCTGCTGTATTTTCCGCTGTACAGCGGCGTGCAAAAGATGCGCGTGGGCCTGCTTCCGGACGCAGAATTCGGCCCGCTGCATAAACGGGCGCAGCCATCCCCTATTTTATTTTATGGTTCCTCCATCACGCAAGGCGCCAGCGCCGGGCGGCCCGGCAGCTGTTATCCCGCTATCGTGTGCCGCGCGCTGGACACGCCGCTCATTAATTTGGGCTTCAGCGGCAACGCCAAGGGCGATCTGGCATTGGCGCAGCAAATTGGGCGGCTCACGCTGAGCGCCTTTGTGATGGATTATGACTACAATGCGCCCTGTCCTGCTTTTTTGGCGCAGACACACCAGCCGTTTTTCCAGGCGGTACGGGACGCCCATCCAGACCTACCCATTTTGCTGTTGTCCCGTGTCGCCGGCAATCCCGATTGTGCGGTGGATACGCGGCAGCGGCGGGAGATAATCCAGCAGACCTATGTGCAGGCCAAAGCGGCGGGTGACAAACACGTCGCGTTTTTGGACGGCGAAGCATTTTGGGCGGAGGTGGATCCGCGGGAGTGCCCTGCGGATCTATGTCATCCCAATGATTTGGGATTTTTCCTCATGGCAAAGCACGTATTGCCTGCTTTGCAGCGGCTGCTGCGCTAATGTCCTGCTTTTTGCAGGCAGCTCTTGTAGGGCGTTTATAGCCAGCAGGGCCCCCCCGGCACATGGACTCACTCG
>CALLNG010000016.1 GCA_938005345.1 uncultured Clostridia bacterium | reverse complement strand
TGGAAGCAACCTTTGGAGTGAAAGCACGCTGCGCGGCTGGCTGGGCAGTACGTTTTTGGCCCAGTTCAGTCCGGAGGAATTGCAGCGGCTGGTTCCCAGCGAGGTGCGGGAATTGCTGTCCCAGCCCTATATGGGACAGAGCGAGGGCGGCGAACATGCGCTTTTTTGGCATTTTGACCCCCGCAAAGCGGCGGACCTGGTCAGCCAGTCCTATTATAAAATGACGCTGGATACCGTGTATCTGCCCACGCCGGAGCTGTTCGGCAGCTTCACCGCCACCTGCGGCGAGGACTATTGGATGCTTGCCCCCTATGGCAACAACGCTGAAATGGAACGGGTGGTCAAAACGGATGGATTCATTTTGTTCCGCGACGCGGAGGAGGTGGCGGGCGTGCGCCCCGCCGTGACGGTGCGTAAATAGCAAAGAGACGGAGAACGCCCCGCACCAAACAAAACAAAAAACAAGGCAGCCTATCCCAAAGCGGGGTGGGCTGCCTTGTTTGGCGTTTGTGCGTCCGCAGTGGGAACACTTGTTTTTTTTGTGCAGGCGTTTGACAAATTGACCTTGTTGTTTTGAAATTGACACTTTATAATACCGTGGCAGGGGCGTATACTGAAAGAAATAAAGACCGGGAGGCAAACGACATGAAAACCAAACAAAAGGAACGGTTCCATAAGGCGGATTTGTGTGTGGTGGGCGGCAGGTTTGCCGGCATGTGTACGGCGATTGCAGCGGCGCGCCACGGGGCCAAAGTGTTGTTGATGCAGGACCGGCCCATGCTGGGCGGCAATGCGTCCTCAGAAATCCGCATGGCGGTGGGCGGCGCACGCGGCGTGCGGGAAACTGGGCTGGTAGGGGAAATCTGCATTGAGAACATGTGGCGTAATCCGGAGCGCAACTATTCGCTGTGGGACAGTGTGATGTGGGAAAAGGTAAAATTTGAGCTCAATATTGAGCTGCTGCTCAACTGCAGCTGCGTGGATTTGCAAATGAAATCGGAAACGGAAATCGAGAGCGTGCGCGGCTGGCAGCTCACGACTTATACCTGGCACACGGTGCGGGCCACATATTTTGCCGACTGTTCGGGGGACAGTGTGCTGGCGCCGCTGTGCGGCGCGGAATTTACCGCTGGACGGGAGGCGCGCGCCGAGTATCAGGAGGACATTGCGCCGGAGCAGGCAGACGCCCAAACCATGGGAAATTCTTGTCTGCTGCAAATGCGCGAGTACGACCGGCCCATCCCCTTTCGCGCACCATTTTGGGCGGAGTCCATCTCCAAGAGCCAACTGGGCGGCGACCGGGCCTATGATCCGAGCCAGCTGGGGGAAAACTGGTGGTGGATGGAGCTGGGCGGCACCCGTGACACCATTTATGATGCGGAGGAAATCCGGGACGACTTGCTAAAACTGGTGTTTGGCGTGGTAGATTTTGTGAAAAACAAGGACGATGAACACGACAACAGCCGCTGGGGCGTGGACTGGATTGGATTTTTGCCCGACAAACGGGAAAGCCGACGCTATATCGGCGACTATGTGCTGACGCAAAACGACGTGCGGGCGAAGGGGCGGCTCCCTGATTTGGTGGCTTACGGCGGCTGGAGCATGGACGACCACCATCCGGAGGGATTCCGGTATTCCGGCCCGCCCACCATTTACCATCCCGCGCCGTCGCCCTATGGCATCCCCTACCGTTGTTTGTATTCCAAAAACATGGACAATCTGCTGTTTGCCGGGCGCAACATTTCGGTGACGCACACGGCGCTGAGCTCCTCCCGCGTGATTGCCACCTGCGCGGTGCTGGGCACGGCGGCAGCCCTATGCGTCAAGTATGGCCTCACGCCGCGCGGCGTTTACCAGGAGAAACTTCAGGAGTTGCAGCAGACGCTGCTGTGGGACGATGCCTATTTGCCGTTCCATACGCGCGAGATAAGCCCTCTGACGCGGGAAGCGGAAATTTCCGCGCCGTCTGGCGACGTGGAGCAGCTGCGCAGCGGGATTGACCGCGAAACGCCGGAAGGGGAACATAAATGGGTGGGCAATTTGGGCGACGCGATTGTGTTCCAGTTTGATGGGCCGCGGCAGGTGCGCGGGCTGCGGTTTGTGTTTGATTCCGACCTGCGCCGCGAGACCATCAGCGACGACCCAGTGCGGCGTAAATCAGCCATGAACTGCAACATTGCGCTGGGCGACAATTCGGCGCGGTTTCCGCAGACCATGCTGCGCGCCTACCGCGTGGAAGCACGCAATGCCGAGGGGAATTGGCAGACCGTGCTGGAGCGGCAGGATAACCACCAGCGCCTGGTGGTTCATGATCTGGAAGTGCAGACGGACGCGGTCCGTATCACGCCGCTGAAGACGTACGGCGCACAAACGGCGCAAATTTTTGCCATCGACGTTTTATAAAGGAAACGGCTGATAACCGGCGCGGCGTTTGCCGGTTTCAAGAAGACAGGTGTCCCGCAGCAGGACGCCTGTTTTTTTTGCGCCATAAAATGCAAAAACTGGCATAAACGCGCCAAAAGCGGGACAAACTAAATCAAAATCATGCAAATGCCAAAAGGGGCCGCGGACTGGCAAAGCGCTGCCTGTTTGGGCAGAAAGGAGCAACAAACCATGAAAGAATGGACCTATCAAATCAAGGACCGGGAGGGCATCCATGCCCGACCGGCAGGACTGCTGGTCAAGGAGGCGGCGCGGTTTGAGTCCCGCGTCACGATATATAAAGGAGAAAAAAGCGGCGATGCGAAACGGATTTTTGCCGTCATGGGCCTGGGTGTCAAATGCGGCGAGGAAATCCGCGTGTGTGTAGAAGGGCCGGATGAGGAGCAGGCGGCACAGGCGCTAAAAGAATTTTTGCAAAACACGCTGTAGGGTGCGTTGGATCACAAAAACAAATTGGGACAAGAAAGGATTGGTTGTTCATGTGGACGGTGCAGGGAAAAAGCGTGTTTGGCGGCATTGCCATTGGCACGCTGTCGCTTTACCGCAAACGGGAAAATTTCATCAAACGCCGCCACGCGGAGGATATGCAGGCGGAGGTACAGCGTTTTGAAGCGGCGCGCCAGGAGGCGATTCGCCAGCTGGCGGGGCTATATGAAAAGGCGAAACAGGAGGTAGGCGAATCGGGCGCCGCGATTTTTGACATCCATCAAATGATGTTAGAGGATCCGGATTATGTGGAATCCGTCACCAACATCATCCGCACGCAGGAAGTCAACGCGGAATATGCAGTGGGCACCACGGCGGACAATTTTGCGCACATGTTTGCCGCTATGGACGATGCGTATATGCAGGGCCGCGCCGCGGACGTCAAGGACATTTCCGACCGGGTGGTGGGCATTTTGTCCGGTGCGGGCGGTGCAGGCGCACAGGTGGGCGGCCCGTCCATCATCGCGGCAGAGGATCTTGCGCCAAGCGAGACGGTGCAGCTGGACAAGTCGCAGGTGCTGGGATTTGTGACGCAGCAGGGCAGCGCCAATTCCCACACTGCGATTTTGGCGCGCACCATGAACATACCCGCCGTCATTCATGCCGAGGGCATCACCAACCCGGCGTTTGACGGCAAACTGTGCGTGCTGGACGGGTTTGAGGGTAAGGTGTATGTGGACCCGGACGAAGCAACGCTCACGCGCAGTCGGGCGCGGCAGGCGGAGGAGATGGAGCGGCAGCGCCTGCTGGAGACGCTCAAAGGCAAAGACAGCGTCACGCGCGACGGGCAGTCCATTTTGCTGTATGCCAACATTGGCAGTGTGGCGGATACCGGCGCGGCGCTGCATTATGATGCGGACGGCATTGGGCTGATGCGCAGTGAGTTTTTGTATTTGGGGCAGGATGGCTATCCCAGCGAGGAGGAGCAGTTTCAGGCCTACCGCCAGGTGGCGCAGAACATGGCGGGCAAGCGTGTCATTATCCGTACGCTGGACATTGGCGCGGACAAACAGGCGGACTATTTCCGCCTGCCGCAGGAGGAAAACCCCGCCCTGGGCTGCCGCGCTATCCGCCTGTGCCTGACACGCCCCGAGCTGTTTCAAACGCAGCTGCGCGCGCTGTACCGCGCGTCTGCCTACGGCAATATTGCGATTATGTTCCCCATGATCACATCGGTGGGCGAGATTCGGAAAATCAAGGACATTTGCCGCCAGGTGCGCGGACAGCTAGCTGCGCAGGATATTCCCTTCCGCGAGGACGTGGAACTGGGCATCATGATTGAAACGCCTGCCGCGGTTATGGTGAGCGACAAACTGGCGCAGGAAGTGGATTTTTTTAGCGTTGGCACCAACGACCTCACCCAGTATACTCTGGCGATAGACCGGCAAAACGAAGCGCTGGACCCGTTTTATGACCCGCACCATCCCGCCGTGCTGCGGCAAATTCGGATGGCGGCGGACAATGCGCACAAAGCGGGTATTTGGATCGGTGTGTGCGGCGAATTGGGCGCAGATTTGGACATGACGGAGCTGTTTCTTGCCATGGGGATTGACGAGCTTTCTGTGTCGCCTGCTTGTGTGCTGCGGCTGCGGCAAAAGGTGCGGGAAACGGACGTTTCCGCGGTGCGCCGGGACGCGCTGGCCCAGCTGGACGTCTAGAGAATTGTTCCGAAGAGGACGCGTGTTGTCGCGATGGGGACTGCCGCTCCCTATGATAATAAAAGCCCCGGGAACTGCTAAGCAGCGCCCGGGGCGATTATATCCATTTCATAGAATATTCGTTTTTTGTGTGGCGCGTGTCTAGCGGCTCTGTCCGTCCCGCCACAGGCGGAGAAAAATGCGAAAATAGCTCGCCAGCGCCAGCAGCGTTGGAATCACAGCCACCAACGCCATCAGGTTGATATAGGGCAGCAGCACATCCCCCAGCAAAATGCTGGAGATGACAAACAGGCTCAGCACCACAGTGGACACTTTGCCGAATTTGTTGGCGGGAATGACCACGCCGCACCGCAACAAATACGCGCCGCCCAGCAAAAGCAGGCCTTCCTTTGCCACCAAAACCACCAGCAGCCAAACGGGAAACAGCCCTGTTACATACAGGCAGACGATAGCCGACAGTTGCAACAGCTTGTCCGCGAGCGGGTCGAACACCGCGCCGAACTTGCTTTGCGCATTAAAACGGCGGGCGATATACCCGTCCACCATGTCCGTCACACAGGCGGTGACAAACACAGCCGCCGCTGCTGCACGGTCCTGAAAAAACAGCACAATAAACGTTGGTACGAGCAGCAAGCGCACCAAGGTCAATAAATTGGGAATGCGTTTGAGCATGAATAGTTCCTCCGGTTTGCAAACTGCGCGGGCTGCGAAGTGGATCGCAGCAGGCCGCGGCGCATTGCCGCATACCAAATCCGCGCTGGCCTTTGCGTCCCCTGTACCGGCGCATGTGCGCCGCACCCCAGTACACCTTGTGCAGCGGGGACGCTTCTTGCGTTTTATTATACCGGAAAAAAACGTGTTTGGCAAGGCCTGAGAAGAAAAAAGCGGAAATTTGTCGCTTCAGGAGGCGGAAATCCGCTTTTTCCGGCGAAGATTCCAGACAATCAGCGCGCCGCAAACCAGCACGCAGCCGCCAGCCACCCATTGGGACACGCGCAGCGGCCCCAGGTACAGGCTGTCTGTGCGCAGCCCTTCAATCCAAACACGCCCCAGCCCGTACCATAACAGGTAGGCGTAAAACAAAAAGCCGGTAAATGGTTTGTGCTTGCGCAGCGCAAACAGCAGCACAAAGCCCGTTAGGTCCCAGAGAGATTCATATAAAAACGTGGGATGCACCGCGACATAGGCATTTTGTTCCGGCAGAAACAATTCCATGCGCCAGGGCAGCGAGGTCGGCCTGCCGAACGCCTCCTGGTTGATAAAATTGCCCCAGCGCCCAATGCCCTGCGCCAGCAAAAAGCCCGGCGCGACGACATCCAAAATGGGCAGCAGGCGTATTTTTTTATATTTGGTGTAAATGGCGGCGCTGACAAACGCGCCAATCAGGCCGCCGTAAATGGCGATGCCGCCTTTCCAAATGGCAATAATTTCCCACGGGTGCTGGCTGTAATAGTCCCAGCTGAACAGCACATAATAAAGCCGCGCACACACAATGGCGCTGGGTGCGCCGATAAGGATTAAATCCACTAGCACATCGCTGCCCAGCCCCACGCGCTTCGCTTCGCGTGTGGCGTATAGCACCGCCAGTGCAAAGCCAAACGCGATGATAATGCCATACCAGTAGATGTCTTTTCCAAACAGCGTGAACGCTACGGGGTCAATGGAACATTCCAAACCAAATTGTGGGAACCGAATTGGATGCATAGGGATTCTCCTCCTGTCAATTTTCGTTTGTAAAAAGGCGGAATAAAAGGATAAACAGCGATGCGGCAAACAACACAATGAGCGGGATGAGCAGCAGCCGGAATACAACCGGAAAAAACAAACACCCCAAAATGAGTCCCGCGCTCGCCAGGCATATTCTGCCGAGCCACTCCCGCGCTGCAGCCGATTTTGGCGCCGCGGACACTGCATCCGCCAGCCATTGGGTCCATTTCATGACGCACCCCTCCTGCTTACAGTATATGCGGCAGCAGGCCGCGCCATGTATTGCTGCATTTCAGTATAGCACAATCCGCAAAAAAATGCAACCAATCCGCGCAAACAAACGGCGCACCCCAAATGAATGGAGTGCGCCGCCCGTCAAAAAAAGGTCGCGCTTAGGAGCTGTGTTAGCGGTAATCTACCCGCGGCCGCCGGGCCGCTGCCGAAACCGTTTCCGCTGCCGTTTGCCCGAAGGGCGCGCAGCGGCAGCACAAGAATGCGTTGCTATTGCACGTCAATCGTGCCGCAGCAATCAAACGCTGTGTCAATGTTGTGCGCGATGACGCGGGCGCGGAAATTCCGCTCGCCGCACATACTGTTCGGGCCGGATGCGGCCAGGGACAAATCTTCCGGCAGCACGAACTTGATGCATTTGACCAAAATGTCGCGGCAGTTTGGCGCCGTGTGGGCGGGAATGGTGACGGCCTTGAAGCCGCGCGAATATTCCTCGCCGTTTTCGTCTACTTCTGTCAGCAAAATACCCAGCGCCACACGTTTGTTGGGGCAAACGTTTTTCAGGCGCACATCCAGCTCCACGATGCGTCCCTGGGATTCCAGGTATGCGTCGCCCAGGTCAACTTCCATGGCGTCCTGGCAGCTGTCCAGCGACAAATCAACCGGAACGGGACAGGGCTCCGGCGTGATGGACGTGTCGCAGTCCACCGTGACGGTGGGGGCTGGGAATGTGACGGCATTGCCTTCCGTATCCGTGTATTCGATGGATTCATTGACGAGTTTCACACCGCCGGTCTGGGCGGTATGCTGAATGGTAAACTGCAAGTTGGCTCCTTCGTTTCCACTCACACCCAGCTCGTCAATCTTCCATTGAATGGTGTTGTCATCCACCAGCGTAGCAGTGCCGACGCTCGGCGGAACCAGGTCCGTGATGGTGAAATCGGAGTTGACAATTTCGTCAATGACAATGTTGGTTGCGCCGGGCTTGGAGATGTTAGCGGCGAGGTCAGCAAACAGCTGCTCTAAATCGCCGGAATCCGGTGTAACCGCCACATGGGACGCATCCGGGTCGGTTGCCCAGTCGTTGAGCACGCTCACATCAATGCCGTCCGAGCCAATCAGGCCGATGCAGTAGATGATGATGCCGGCAGCTCTTGCGGCTGCTGCAACAGGCGCGGGAGGCGGGCCCGCCGTGGTTTTTCCGTCCGTGAACATGACGATGACCTTCGCGTTGGAGGACGCGGGGTCAAACAGTGACACCGCTTCCGTGAAGGCGGCGGCGTGGTTGGTGGAACCGCCAGCGGTGAGGCTGTTAACCGCTGCCTTTAATGTGGCAACTGAGGTAATCAGCTGCGTGTCCGCTGTAGCGGTGTCCGCAAAGCTGACGATACCGATACGGCTGCCGGAGCCAATGTTGCCGTCCTGGGAGCTATCCGTGGCTTCGTCAATGATGTCGATGAAGGTGTCCGCACCCACTTTCATGTCGGCCAGCGGCTGTCCGGCCATGCTGCCGGAACGGTCCAAAACCAAGACGATGTCGGTCGGGTTGGATGAAATATCGGGTGAAGCGGCAAGGGCCAGCGTTACCAGCAGCGATCCATCGCATTCTATTTGGTTGACGCTAATTTGTTTGTTTGAGTTGGTGATACCCATCTGGTTTCCTCCTACAATAGAGCAAAGCGGCACAGGCCCATGGGCAAAGGCGGACTGCTTTCCGGTGGGAATGCCGCCTGCCGTACCGGTGGAGAATATGGCGTCTGTACCGGTGCTTGGCTGCGGAGCGCTGCTCCGCGCAGGGGAACTATCTCTTTGGATAGATTCCCTGCTATATCCTATGCAGGAGAGGGAAAAAGTGTCCCCAAAATACGAAAAAAAGGTCGAAACCTGCAAAATACATCTGTGAAACGCATTTTGTGCGTAAAAAAGCGGCGGGTTGCCATCTGCGCCAGCATGGCGGCGGGTCCGCGGTTTTGAGAAAATAAAGATATACCCAAACGCCTATTTTTTTGCTTTTTTTAGCAACAGAAAACCGCCCAGCAAAAAAAGGCCGCTCAACAGAATACCCAGCAGTACCAGGCCTGGCGCGTCCTGGAATTCTTTGTCAAACAGCAACGCAAGGGTAAATACAAGGCCGCCTGTGCCCAAACAAAGCAGCACAACTGGGGCGAAAAAACCTTTGCGGATCATGCGGGCGTTATAAACGCTCCACGCAAGCAGCAAAAAGGCAAGCAAAAGCCCCAGCGCACTTAGGCCTGGCGCATCGTCTGCGTCACCTAACAAGAACAATACCGTCCCAAAACCAATGCCAAGTACGGCTGGCAGCAGGACGCAAGCCCATTTATTCATGTCAATCCGCCTTTCTTTGATTCATTTACTAGTGTGCGCCAAAGAAACAAAACCATGTGTGGCAGCATAATAGGGTTTGTGTTTTGGCGCATACTAGGGTTTGGCAGCAAAAGGATACTTCTTTTTTTACTAATAGTAGCATTGTCAAACAAAATAAAAAAAAGAGCACCGGTTCCGTTGCTCTTTTGCTATGGTTATATGATTCAAAAATGATATCTTGCACCGCAGGCGCGCTCGTGAAAAGTTGGTAGCGGTGCGGAGGCGTTATGCCCGCGTTTACACGGCATAGCCATAGCAAGCGAAGCGTTTTACGAAAGAGGAGGAACCACGGAGCGCGTGACTGGTTTTTTTTACAAAAAAAATCGGAACGGAGCAAAGTCCGTTCCGACGTGGTGCCGCTGGCCGGAGTCGAACCGGCACGGTATCGCTACCGGCGGATTTTGAGTCCGCTACGTCTGCCAATTCCATCACAGCGGCTTATAACATATCTTATTATACTATAAGAAAGAAAAAAAATCAAGAGAAAAATGAAAAAAATTTTTGAATTCCCAAATTTTAAGCAAATCCGCGCCGCATAAAACGGACGTAATTACACATACTGCTGGTGAGGAGAATTGCCTTGCACAAAAAGGAACCTTCTCTTTTATGGCGCGAAATGGCGCGCCAAAAGACCTGAAAGTTTTTCATAAAAGGAGTTTATGCATCATGACCGTTATTGATACAATCGCATTGATTCTTGTCACGATTGGCGCGCTCAACTGGGGATCCATTGGGATTTTCGGTATTGACGCGATTGGAACGCTGTTCGGTGGACAGCTTTCTATGATAAGCCGATTGATTTATACCTTGGTTGCGCTGGCAGGGGTTTGGACGATTTCCATCCTGTTTAAGAACAAAGTGCCGGCGGATACCCGCGTTGAGGGACGCAAATAACATGAAACGCAAAGCCGGGCGGAAACAGGGCGGTATGCTGGCAGCGCCAGGGTGCCGCCCTGCTTTCGGGCGGCGGAGCGGGCAATCGCGCATTACATAAGGCTGCCGCTGGATTCTTGTTCTCCGGCGCCGCTGCTGTGGTTCCATCTTTCCCGCGTCGCTGCCAGCCATATACCGTCGAACCATGTCCCCCGCGGCCCTGCGGCCGCTCCTCCTTGACTGGTTCTCTTGGTACATGGCGCGCGCTCCGCTCTGTTGGCTGCCGTTTTCTTCTGCCAAAGATTCAAAAATGGAATCCCGTTATAAAAAGAAAATCAATCTCTACCTGAAAGTTTTTGTCGGCAGGTTTTTTTGCGTTCGACAAAATATCCCCCTTTACAGAGTATGTCTTGTAGTTTATAATTACATCTAGAAGTTTACTACAGAATCTACAAGATACTTGTTGAAAGGAAGAATAATATGGTTTATTTTGGAAAAAGAAAATGGATTCACTTAACCGAAGAAGAAGATTTACAACGCTTGTACAAAACAGTAAAAAGTTTGGAGCGCAAACTGCTGAAGAAACGGCGGTGTTATGCAAATCGTCTGCAGCCATTAGAGCGGGAGTGGGAGAGCTGTGCCCAGACTTATCTATGTCTCAACTCCCAGCGAAACAAGGAAAAGAATATTTTATGCAAATAGAAAAACGATAAAGCGGTCTTAAAATGGGCCGTTTTTTCATAATCATAATTTATTTCGCGCAACAGACACCATAAAAGAATAGAAAAAACCCATATATGTATAATAAATATACATGTATGGGTTTTCAATTTAAACAACTATGCGGTAAAATGAAATCCAAGGTGGTGTTGTGCTGTGTCGAAGCATCTGGAAGAAGATCATTTGAATTATCGAAAAGTAGGGGATGTCATACGCATCAGACGGACAATTTTAGGGTATAGCCAGCAAGCGGTAGCAGAAGGGGCCAAGATGTCTAAGAATCATTTTGCACGCATAGAGCGCGGAGAAATCAATGGAAGTTTAGGCGCATATTTTAATATTGCTCATGTATTGGGACTTTCGGTGGACGCGATTTTGCAGGAATTATATGATCCCAAATCAGATACATTTCTTTCTGCGATTACCACAGAAATGGCAACTCTGACGCCAGATCAAAGGCAACTTGTTTTTGCTTTCATTAAAACATTGAAAGAGTACCGGGATTTACAATTTTGATGGAGGAATCTATAATGGAAGAAAAACAAATGGATAAGGCTGCGTTTGGGAGACGGCTCAGGGAATGCCGCACGCGACAGGGATATACAGGAGCGGCGCTGGCAAAAACTGTTGGCGTAGCACCGATGTTTATCAGCGAAATGGAGCATGGCAGAAAGCTACCCAGTATGGAAACGCTAGTAAAGCTATGTAATGTGCTGCAAATTTCTTCTGACGTGCTACTCTGTGACAGCCTTGTCGTGGGTGGTAATGCGGTTTGCAGCGAAATGGAACAGCGTATAAAGAGACTTTCCGGAAAGCAGGCGGCAATGCTGCAAGATATTTTGACGGCGGTTATCAAAAATTTATAATGCGGAGGGTAGCTAGCACTAACGCATCAGCCGTCCGGGTAATGCGTTCCACGCCCTGCATAGAAAAACAACAACCCGCGCCGGGGAATTTCCCGGCGCGGGTTTTATGTATTTTGGCAAATGACTGCGTTTATAGTGCGCACGCTGCCGCCTTAGTCCCGTTTTGCAAGTTCCGCCGCGGCCAGCATCAACCGGTAGACCGGGGCGATTGCCGCAAATCCATCCGCAACGCGCTGTGCCAGGCCGTCCCCATAAATTTCCGTCACATCCGGGCTGCCATGCAGCACCGACAAATTGCGGCGTTCCAGCCAGGCGCGCTTTTTCTCCGGCTGGTCCGGATAGTGGGCGCGGCGATAACATTCGCCGTCCAGCGCAAATTCCGGGTGCTTGTCCAGTGCGCGCTGCGCCGCCAGGTAAGCGGGGTCGTCCGCCAGCACCAACTCCCGCAGCGCCGCCATGACGCGTGTGGGAATGTGGTAATAGCCGCAGCCATAATAATAGCCGTCCGGCCAAAATTCAAACACCAGCGCGGGCGGGTCGGTGAACAGGTGCTTGTCCCGCATGAACACCACCCACATGTGCTCCCGGTATAGGGTCTTGTCCTTGGAAAACCGCGTGTCCCGGTAGATGCGCGAAAGGGTTTTGTTCACCTTTGCCCCCGTCACCACCTGGGAATCAATGCGCTCCGCCGTGGGCGCAAGCGCTTCGGATAGCGCGGCCAGCGGTTGCATCACGTGCGCTTGGTAGTCCGCCCGGTGCGCGTGAAACCACTCGCGGCTGTTGCGCATCCGGTTTTCCGCCAAAAATTCCAGTGTCTTTTGTGTAAATGCCATGTCTGTCAACTCCTATCTCCGGCGGTCAGCATGTCGGATATTTTCGTCACGTCACCCGCGCCCATGGTGATAATCAGCTCGCCCGGTTCGGCATTTTCCTTCAAATATGCCACAATATCGTCAAATTCCTTCATATAATAAGTAGGAATGCCGCTGCGTTTGATTTCCCCCGCCAGCATTTTGGAGGAAACGCTGCCGTCGTCAATCTCCCGCGCCGCATAGATATCCGCCAGAATCAGCGTATCCACACCGGAAAACGCGTGCGCAAAGCCGTCAAAAAACTCTTTGGTGCGCGAATAGGTGTGCGGCTGAAAGACGCACCAAATTTTGCGGTAGCCCAGCTGCTGCGCCGCCGCCAGCGTGGCTTTGATTTCCGTGGGATGGTGCGCATAATCATCGTACACGTCCGCGCCCACGCAGCGCCCCTTGTATTGAAACCGGCGGTCCACACCGTTATATTTACCCAGCGCCCGCGCGGACTTGTGCACATCCAGGCCCAGCCCGTAGGCCACAGCCAGCGCAGCCAGCGAATTGTAAATGTTATGCCGCCCCGATACCTGAAGCGTGACAGTGGTCAGCGGGTTGTTTTGCACCACCAGGTCATAGCAGATTTTGCCGTCCTGCCGCCGGACGTTGCGCGCTGCCACATCCGCCTCAGGAGAGTCAATACCAAAGCGCACCAGCTTGGTGTCCGTCTCCTTGGCGATTGCCATCACGTCCGCATCGTCCGCATTGACCGCCAAAAATCCATCATAGGATACCTGGCCCGCAAACGCCTGGAACGCGCTCTGGTAGTCGTCTTTGTCCTTGTAATAGTCCAAATGGTCAGGTTCCGCGTTCAAAATGACCGCACAGTACGGATAAAAATCCAAAAAACTGCGGTGGTATTCGCAAGCTTCTGCCAAAAAATACGGTCCCTGCCCCAGTTTGAGGTTGCCGCCAATGGTTTTGAGGTTGCCGCCCACCAAAATGGTAGGGTCGCAGCTGTCCGCCAGCAGCACCTCCGCCAGCATGGAGGTGGTGGTGGTTTTACCGTGTGTGCCGCTGACTGCAATAGAATAAGGGTAATCCTTCATGATGCTGCCCAGCAGCTGTGAGCGGATGAGCACCGTCATGCCCGCTTCGCGCGCCGCCACCAGTTCGGGATTGTCCTCCGCAATGGCAGCCGTGTACACCACCAGCGTTGCACCCTGCACATGGGACGCATCCTGCCCCAGAAAAAACTGCAAACCCATTTTTTGTAATTTTCGCACAATGGGAGACGATTCCCGGTCCGAACCGGAAACCGGATATCCTTTTGTCAAGAGGATTTCCGCCAGCGCGCTCATGCTTACGCCGCCCACACCGATGAAATGGATCCGGTCGCCTTTTTTCAAATTGTCTATGGAAAAGTTTTGCTCCATACTTGCTCCACTCCTACTTTCTTCCTTATATAACATGTTTTTTACTCATATACTGCTGTAGACGCGCCGCCGCATTTTGCCGCTGCCCCAGCAAATGGTGCCAGTTTCCCTATTATCTTCTATTATACGATAAAACCTTCCTTTTATAAACACCTTCCCAGATTTTCTACAAATCGTACAAATCGAGTTGGCAAATTTCCCCCGATTGGCGGAACAGTTTGGTACTTTTGCATAAATATACCAGTCCAAAAAGGAATAATTGCACAAAAATGGAGGAATTCTTACATTTTGGTAACAGAAATGTATATTAGTCGAAACATCGGGCATATAATAGGGGAGTAACAGGAAAAATCACAATGTTCACAAAGGAATTTACAATCCTTTGATAAAATGAATGAAAATGGGAGGGGAAAATAAAAATTATTTGGTGAAAATGAATGAGGTTTTGGCGTCGGGGGCGGAAAAAGAACCAATTTGACAACAAAAATGTTTTGTAGTACAATGAAGGTCAATCGAACCTGACAACAATTTGGTAATCAAATTGTAACCAATTTGTTTCTTTTTGAAGAAGAAAAAAGACGGACCAATCATACAAACATCAATTTTGGAGGGAAAAGCATGATCGATACCAACAGGATGAAGCTGCCCAGGATTTTAAAATGGAATCCGGCGGCAGCGAAACAATGGATACAATCCAAACGAATGTGGGCGGCGCTGATGGGCGTTGCAGTAGCGGGTACCCTTTCGGGTGCGGTGTTGTTGCAGATGCGCGCAGTGACTGTGTTCGATGGAGAAAACCAAGTGCAGGTGCGGACGCTGAAACAGACAGTGGGCGAGCTGCTGGAACAGCAGGGCATTGCACTGGAAGAAAAAGACGAAGTGTCTCCGGCGCTGGGAATGCGCCTGGAACGCCAGGACAGCATTACCATTGAACGCGCCTTTGATTTGACGTTGATGAACGGGACTGAGCCCGTTCCCATCCGCACCACGGAAAAAACCGTTGCGGATGTGCTGGTGGAAAACGGCGTGGTACTGGGCGAGATGGACGTGGTCAGCCCTGCGCTGGACACGGTTGTTACCCCACAGACACAAATTGATGTCATCCGCGTGGCGATGGATGCGGTGGCGGAATATGTGGAAGTGCCGTATGAAACGGTGGAACGACCCAACAGCGAGCTGGAACGCGGCACCCGCAACGTAGTGCAGCAAGGGGTGGCAGGACAAAAAGAAGTGGTATACAACGTGGTGACGCAAAATGGTACGCAGACCGCCAAAGATTGGGTGGGCGAGCGTATTGTGGCGGAACCAGTGCAGGAAATCGTGGAATATGGCACCAAGTCGCCGCTGCGGCAAATTGAAACGCTGTCGTCCCGTTCCGGCGGGCACACGGCGGCGCGGCAGGCGTCCACGGGTGATTTTTCCTACAGCCGCGTGCTGACCTGCAACGCAACGGCATATGACTTGTCCTATGAAAGCTGCGGGAAACGGCCCGGAGATCCGGGCTACGGCGTGACGGCGAGCGGCATGCAGGCCGGGCCGGGTGTGGTAGCGGTAGACCCGCGCGTGATTCCGCTGGGCACCCGCCTGTATATTGCCTCAAACGATGGTACGGCAGACTATGGCTACGCCATTGCGGGCGATACGGGCGGCGCGATTAAAGGCAACCGTGTGGAC
>CALLNG010000015.1 GCA_938005345.1 uncultured Clostridia bacterium | reverse complement strand
GGCAGGATTCGAACCTGCGGAAATGCCAGAATCAAAATCTGGTGCCTTACCACTTGGCGACATCCCAAAAAAATGGGGTGGATAATGGGACTCGAACCCACAACACCCAGAACCACAATCTGGTGCTCTAACCAATTGAACTATATCCACCATATCCACATATTAAAATGAAAATGGTGTGCCTGAGGAGACTCGAACTCATGACCTACTGCTTAGAAGGCAGTTGCTCTATCCAACTGAGCTACAGGCACACATTTTTTGGAGCGGGTGATGGGAATCGAACCCACACAATCAGCTTGGAAGGCTGAGATTCTACCATTGAACTACACCCGCATAGGGTTACCAAAAATTCCTTTGACTTGAATTATTATATCATCTCTTTTTTTGTTTGTCAACACCTTTTCTAATTTTTTTCAATATTTTTACTTTATCCTTGTCTTCTTTTATTCCCTTTTATAAAAAATCCAACTAAGATATTGTGTCTTATACCTTTTCATACAAAAAGGAGGGGTATTTCCCCTCCTTATACATCAATTTTAAGCGGCAGGCGTTGCTTCCAGTCCTGTTTGCTGCACCGACTCCGGCGTTGCCTGCACCTCCTGTGTCGGCACTGGCTGCGCTGGTGTCTGTACTGGCTGCTGAACGGCCGGCTGCTGTGTTTGCTGTACCGGAGCTTGCGGCGCTTCCGGCGTCGCCTGCACAGTTCCAGATACCCCGTGTAACTCTATCCGTTCCAGCATTTTATAGCGGCTCCTAGATACATATTCCCGTTCTACCAAAGCGCCATCTATATAAATATTTTTATAGGTGTCTATTACATAGCCCGTCATGCCATTCTGATCCACCTTTACTTTTCCCGCCGGTAAAGATGGGTCCTCTTTGACAGTTGTTTGAATCGGTATTGTTTCCACGGTAATATTTTCAATGGTAATTTTTTTACCTGGCTGTGGATTTTCTCCACGCAAAGTGATATATACGCCGTTTTTATCCATGCTGGCCAAAATTTTCATTGGTGCATTGGTATTATTGCGAAAACGCAAGTCAATATCCCCGCTGGATACTGTCGCATCTTGCCCATAAGGAACATAGCTTACAATCAAAGAATGATTATATCTTGTCACAATATCCATATCTGCCAAAAGCAACGCAGAATAAAGTGCAGAAGACACTTGACACACTCCGCCGCCTATTCCCTTTTCAATTTTCCCGCTGGAATATACGTTTGCCGATTTATATCCTGCTGCTGCTGTTACCGGTCCCAGTGTATCATTATAGGAAAACAATTCTCCGGGATTTAGTATAACGCCATTGATACTCTCTGCAGCTTTTCTAACATTATTAAGCCGATTGGAATCGTTATCTCTTATTTTAGAAGTAAACGTTGATAATGTATCTCCAAAAAGTGAGCTCTCGTCCACTTGTTTCACCTGAGGTTCAATAACGATAAGGTCTAAATAATACGGTTCTGTATTGTCTACATTTGCATCCAACAGCTCTTGTAATGCCTTCTTGTCCAAGTCATATCCATTCGATGCCTTTTCAATTCGTGTTACACCATCCACTGTCTCAATTCTGGCATCCTGTGGTTCCCGGTGAATTTCATTATAAATTTTCTCCACATCATATGGTTCAGGAAAAACTTCTGAAATAGAGGTTTCCACTGCCGTATATTCATTTTTCGACTTTAATTGTGCTTGAATATCATCGGCTAATTTCTGTTTGTCAATAGCATATCCTTTTTTCCCATTGACAAATTTTAGCTTATTATTTTCTATGGCATATTGGTTCTGAACCACCAAGGAATCTACATTTTTTTGTAGTTCATCAACAAACTGCGTGACCATTACTTCATCCGCTAAATAATCTATTGGAACTTCCTCCCCGTTGACCGCCACTGCAATAGTTTTGGCAGCATTGGTAACCCAGTTCCCCTCCCTACCAATCTGAAATGCCTTATTCACAGCACCTTCATAATCATAGCCATCGATAAATTCGCTTACTGTGATGGTTTCCGTTCTATCTTCACATGTTACATTTAGTGTTTTATCCCCCAAATCAAACACCAAATTTTCCTGCAATGTGGCAATGGCGTCTTCCCTCGTTTTCCCACCTACATCAATTTGTTCAATTTTTACGCCATGCAAAATTGTATCATCTGACCTTCGTGCTAATATAACAGTCGTGGAGGTAATTATCAGCAACAAAAGCACCGCTGCTGCAATGATTGCAACTCGAATTGCTATAATTTGCTTTTTAGAAGGTCTTCCCTTCTGTGTAACCTCTGTTTGTGCCATAGTTTCTCCTCCATCAAAATCAATTTGTATAGGACCCTTCTATATAGCGATGGACTCTTGCCATCATCGCTGCCATTTCAGCCCTGGTAACGATCCCTTCTGGATACAAAGAACCACCTGGGTTTCCCGTCATGATCCCTTTTTCGGCTAGATAAGCTACCGCTTCTTTTGCATAGGACGCTACCTGCCAGCCATCCAGATATTGATTGAGTAACGTATCTGCTGACAGATCCCCATAATATCCCATTCTATTCATAATCCGCCAAAGTAGTACTGCCATATCCTGGCGCTGCATGTTTTGCTGCGGTGCATAATGATATTGGTCTATTCCGGATACCAGCTGATATAGTTTCAAAATACCGACAGATTGATAATAATATGCATCCGGCGTAACATCGGCAAAATTGTCCGGAATATTGTCTGCTTCCAATCCAAAAATGCGCACGGCTAAAACCGCAAAATCTCCTCTTGTTACTGGAAGTTCCGGCGAAAAAGTATCCGCAGAGGTTCCCAGCAGCAATCCTCGTTCACTTAAATATGTAACATATTGTTCGCACCATGCATAATTCGTTAAATCAGAAAATGCACCAGTTGATATAACTTGTACTAATGCTGCCAGAATCAACGCTATTGCAGCTATTTTTTTCCTCATGGCTTTTTGCCCTTTCCTAAGTTTTGCTATGTATTTGAAACCACATGAATAGTAATTCAATTTTATTATATCATATTTCCTAGTTGGTTTCAATAAAAATTTATAGGTTCCCTTTCTTGCAACAGGCATTCTATTAAATGGTTGACTTTTTCTTCCTCTTGAAACAGGGACTGTTGTAATTGCACAAGATCCTCAAACCACGGTTTGCCACGCACTTTTCTTTGGTCTTCCAGTGCAAATATATGGGGTTGTTCGCTGCTACACAGTCGTTCTCCAGGAGCACAAAGCGTCTCCGTCAGTTTTTCTCCGTCCCTTTTTCCCATATATACTATGGGGATGTCTGTTTGATTTACCACTTTAAGCAAACGCTTCGCTAACTCAGTAATTTGCACAGGTTTTCCCATATCTAACATATATATATGCGCTTTTTTCACTAGAAATGCCGCCGAAATCACTAAATTGGCCGCCTCTTGTACGGTCATGAAAAAACGGCTCATCCCCCTGTCTGTCAATGTAAGCGGCCCGCCGTATGCAATCTGTCTTGCAAAAATAGGCAAAACGCTTCCGCTGCTACCAATGACATTTCCAAAACGTACTGCCAAAAAATCTGTATCGCTAATTGGCTGCAATTCCTGCATTAGCATTTCTCCAATTCTTTTTGCCTTCCCCATTGCACTCACCGGCTGTGCTGCTTTATCTGTAGAGATTAATACAAACGTTTCCGTTCCGTACTTTCTTGCAGCCATTGCACAATAATACGTACCAAATACATTATTTTCCATACATTCTGAAACATTGTTCTCCATGATAGGGACATGCTTATGCGCAGCCGCATGAAACACAATTTGTGGATGATACTGCATAAAAAGCGAGTCAATAAGACGTTTATTTGCCACAGAACCTATGATCATTACCGCTTTCGGCCCTGCCAATTCCACTTCACACATGGTGCGGATGCTGTCATTTTCCGATATATCCAACAGTATTAACTTTCGTGGATTCCACTGTGCGATCACCCGGCATATTTCCGACCCAATCGTTCCTCCTGCACCTGTAACTAGAACAGTTTTCCCCTCTATTTTTTTCATCTGTTCCACCGGAAATTGTGCTGCTGGCCTGCCCAGTAGCTCCTCCATATGCTCTTGTGCCATATGAAGGATTTCTGCTGTTTTACCCTCTATCTTATAATTGGACGGTTCTTGCCGAAACTCACATCCGCTTTCTTTGCACCAGGCCATAAGCTGTTGTTTTTGTTTCATGTCTCCATTTGATGAAACAAAACAAACAATATGAATTTGCAATTTCTTCAAACAGCAAGGGATATCCTGCCAGTTATTCAAAATAACGACATCATCCATCTGCACTGTAGCTGTACCAGGCACCATCCATGCCACCAGCTGCATTTGTGCCATATATGTTAAGCGCTCTGCCACACGTCTGGCTTCTAACCCTGTACCAACTATCATCACCCGCTTCATGTTATTCCATCCTTTCCTAGCGCCATTCATTTAACTGGGCGTATTGTCCCGCGCTCATCTTCTGTAGGTTCGTCTGCATGGCTTTGGAGATATTCAAACAACGCATCAAGATTAATCAGTCTTTTGCTACCTGCCATCACGCTGGGGATAAC
>CALLNG010000014.1 GCA_938005345.1 uncultured Clostridia bacterium | reverse complement strand
CAGCTGAATCCCGTTTTTCTTTTCAAAGGACAGGGTTTTCACGCCGTCTTGTCCCTGGATGGCAACCGCTCTAGTCACCACTAGTGTCTGGTCGGAGACAATGTCCGCCGTCAGATAAATAGTTTTGATGTCTTCATTTTCCAGTGCTTGCTGTAGCTGTTCCAGGTTTGCTACCTGCGCGCTGTCCACCACCGGAGCCGCGCCCAGGAAATAATGCGCTTGGTCTTTTTCGGTTTCTCCTTCCCGCATTCCCGTTACCTGCATAACATCGCGTGTCAACTCGGACACCTTGTCCACCCAAATAGTGGGGCTGCCCGGATCCACTTCCGTATCGTTTTTCAAGTTGCGCGCTGCACCCTTGAGGACCGGTGCCTTTTGCGCCAGCGATCCTTTGGACACTTCAATACCGCCAAACTCGTTGCCGCTCACGTCCACCACACCCTGTAGCGTCACCTCTGCGCCATTGACCAGCATGCCCGCGTCTGCGCCCGTTAAGGTTACGTCCTTGACGATTGCAGCCGCTTCATAGGCCTGCAATGCATAGGAACCATTCCATTTTCCTGTTTCATCCTGCATTTGTATCTTCAGATTCTGCACTTTGACGCCGCTGTTTTGTACCAACTGGATTCCATCTTTTACACCCTGCGGGAATGTCAGCGTACGTCCGCCGCCGTCCAGCGTCAGGTCGTCCACTTCCAGCGCCAAAGTGCTTTCCAGCGTCAAATCACTGTGCAGCGTAATGGTGGCCTGCTTGTCCAGCGTCTCCACCTGTTTGACTGCTTCTTCCAGCGTAGCAAACGCATTTTTTCCAATAGTATAACGCTTGCGGTTGACGGTCACCATGCCGCTTTTTCCTTCATAGCTATCGTTGACAATGATATCGGTGCTGGACGCGGTCTGAATGCTGCTGCCGCCACCGCCGCCGGAACTGCCGCCGCCCGGATTAGAGGTCGGTGCAGGCGTGCTAGTAGGAGCAGGCGTGCTGGTCGGCGCGGGTGTGCCGGGCTGTTCATTGCCGCCCTCTGAACCGCCGCCAGAGCTGCCGCCGCCGGGACTCGGAACAACTACAATCTGTTCCCCTTTGACAGTGGTGTCTTTGAGTTCCACTTTCCCGTCCGTAACGCCTGGCGCTACAATCAGGTCTCCCTCAATGGTCATGCCTTCCAGCACAACGCCCGGCGTGTTGACAACGACAATGCCGTCCACCTTTTCAGCTTTATATGTGCCGGGTTTATTATAGAATCCTTTGATGGAATTGTTGACTACTGTAATGGAGCATGCGCGTGTCATTGCGTCTTGTGGGCGGAAAGAACCGTCCTCATATCCGCGGATGAACCCTCTTGCCGTCATGGCCTCCACCGCGTCGCGTGCCCATGTGCTCACGCTGCTACCGTCTACAAAGCTGACATTGCGCGCCGCATTGTTTTTCACGCCTAGTGCACGCGCCATCATCACCAGCGCCTCTTCGCGCGTCACCGGGTCCTGCGGACGGATTTCTCCGTTATATCCCGTCATCACGCCGTATTGCACTAGCTTCAGCACCGCGTCGGTATACCAGGTTTCCGGCAGGTCGCGAAAATTGTTTGCCGCCTTTTCCTGATAATTCATAATACGGTTAATCATCACGGCAAGTTCTGCTCTTGTTACGTTGTCATCCGGCCGGAACATGCCGTCCGCGCCCTGTACGACTTCATAGTCGGACCAAATTTCAATCGCGTCTTTTGCCCAGTGTGCGTTTGCATCATTGAAGCTTGCCGCCATAACGCCAGCTGGCCCCTGCGCTAAAATGGATACACAAAGTGCTGGTACAATAAAATTCTTTCGAAATTTCTTATACATAATTCCCTCTCCTCATCTTTTCTTGCTTCTCACACAAATCGGTTTCTTGCTTTGTTTTGACTCACAAGCACCAGTTTACAGGACAAACGAGGCCACGTCAATGGAAATTCCTGTGCGCCGCGGCAACATTTCCTTTTTTCCCGCCCTTTTTTCCTGGTGTTGGATATATATTCAGATATTTCATCATATATAATCTGTACAAAGTGCCTACTGCCGCTGGCAGCCGTTCTAGATTTTGGTCTGCTTGCCAGCCAGCGGAAGGCGCGGCCATTCTGCACTATGGTTTTCCCACACACCCCCCCTCCCCTCCGCAAGCCGTTTTCCTTCCATCAACTCCTCTTTCCTATTTTGTGGCACTACCCAACGGCAAATTCCGGCAGCCGCGGCAGATTTTTGGAACTTTTTCTACATAGCAGCGTCTATATAGACAGGGGAGATTCTACGGGGAATCTTTTCCCATAAAGGGGAGCGAAGAAACATGAAACATCGAACGATTTGGATATTTAGCCTCCTTCTGGTATTGGTGCTAGGAAGTGTGGCTTTTTCTGCAAATGCCTTGCAGGTAACAGAAATTTCTTTTACAGTTGGCGACAGCCAAATGCAAATCAATGGCAAGCAGCAACAAGCACAGCCATCCTTTATTGAAAATGGAACGACGCTGGTGCCGTTGCGCGTGATT
>CALLNG010000013.1 GCA_938005345.1 uncultured Clostridia bacterium | reverse complement strand
CTGTACATAATTTCAAGGATGGAAAAATTCGGACAACTTGCCGCCAATTGTAAGGTCGCCGCATTTGCGACCGGGCCGGACGGATTGTGCGGCGAAAATGGAATATACCGGCATTCCGCTTCAGCTGCAATCTTTTTCAGTTCCATAATACCTCCGGCGTGCGAAATATCCGGCTGAATATAATCCGCTGCCATCAAATCAAACATTTTTTTGTAATCCCAGCGCGTGTACAGCCGCTCTCCTGCGGAAATAGCTACAGGCGACTTACTGCGCACTTCTTTGAGCGCGTCCAAATTGTCCGGGGGAACCGGCTCTTCAAAAAACATGGGCCGGAACGGTTCCAGTTCCTTTGCAATTTTGATAGCAGTCGGTATGTTGAACCTGCCGTGCCCCTCAATTAGTAAATCGACAGAGTCTCCTACCGCATCGCGCACCTGGGCAATACAGGAAAGCGCGGTTTGCAGGTCCCGGTTGGAAATGTCCAGATATGCCTTGCCGAATGGGTCCCATTTTAAAGCGGTTACGCCCCGCTGCGCCGCGAGCCGCGCCTTTTCCCCAAATTCTTCCGGAGTTTTTGCGCCGGAAAACCAACCATTGACATAAATACGAACAGCGTCGCGGACTTTCCCGCCTAGAAGCTGATAGACCGGGACGCCCAAATGTTTCCCTAAAATGTCCCACAAGGCCATTTCCACGGCGGACAGCGCGGACATCAGCACCGCACCGCCGCGCCAATACGCGTCGCGGTAAATATGATGCCAATGCGCCTCTATATCCAGCGGGTTCTTGCCTACCAGATACATTTTAATATGCTCCAATGCGCCAAGCAGCGCCATTTCCTTGTATTCCAGCGTCGCTTCACCCACGCCGTCAACGCCGGCGTCAGTGTATACTTTGACGAACACCCAATTTGTGCGGAAGCAATCCACGACAAAGGGTTTGATATCCGTTATTTTCACCGCAGCATTACCTCCCCATATAGTGTTGGAATCACGGCGTTTGTAAGGTCAAATGCCGCCGGGTCGATTTCATCAAACATACCCCAGTGGATTGGGACGGCATAGCGCGCCCCTGTTTTTTGTGCAAACCGCTTCGCATCAGTGAGATTCATGTTGTTTCCAATACCATTGATGGGCAAAAATACTGCGTCAATGCCATCAGGCAAATCCCCAAAAATCTCTTTGTTGTATAGCGTATCGCCGGTTATGTATAACGTTTGCCCGCCCGCATGGAGCAAAAATCCCACAGCGCTCCGGTCTGAATGTTCCGCCCGGACAGCGGTAAACACCGCGTTGTCCTGTGTCCAAACAGTCCCCCTATTAAATAGGACGTAATTGTGCGGCCCGCCGAGCGTTTGTACCTCCTGCCAGGCATGGTACGGCGCAAGTACGGTCATAGGGGTTTGCGTATCTAGCAGCCGCGTAAGCGTTTGCGGGTCAAGATGGTCAATGTGGCTGTGCGTTATCACAAGCACATCAACGCGTTTGTGGAACAACTCCTCTTTGATAGGGCTGCGCCGCCAGTTACGCGGATTTTTGCTTGCTGCGCTGTTGCTAAAATAGGGATCCACCATAATGTTGATAACCCCAGTATCAATTAGCAGCCCCGCCTGCCCAGTCCAAACAATCTTCATTTGCGTCACCTCCTGCCGCTATTGTAGCACAGATACTTGACAGTAGATATACAAAATGTTATCATATTTTTTAGAAATATTACGCAGGGGGCGATACCATGCGTGTAATGCCGCAGATTGTCAACGCCGGCGTATATGACGCGGCTTTGATACATAAGAAAAAGACATCGACCAAACCGCGGCGGGTATCCTTGTTTGAATTGGAGCTTGCTGTGGAAGACGGCGGGTATTCCCATATCGGTCAGAAGACGTATTCAATCAAAAAAGGCTGCGCCATTTGCGCAAAACCGGGGCAAGTGCGGCATACCGACCTGCCCTATCGGTGTTATTACATTCATGCCATTGTGGAGGATGAAGACCTGTGCGCCATGCTGCAAGCTGTGGCGGATTTTGGTACGCCGGCTGACAGCGCCAAACTGGAACATGCCTTTTGTGATTTGATTGCCGCTACCATGCTTCCGGATGACCCATATGGAATCAGCACAGCGGCTAAATTTTTAGAAGTATTATCTTTATTTGCCACAAACGCGCAGATGGGGGCAGTGTCTCCCGCCCGGCGGCACATGAATGCCCAGGTGGTGCAGCGCGCGGTAGCATATATGGATTTACATTACACCAGTGCGATAACGTTGGCAGACGTTGCGGCGCATGTCCACCTGAGCAAAATCTATTTTCACAATTTGTTCCTCGCAGCAACGGGTCAAACGCCGCATGGTTATCTGCTCACAAAGCGCATCAGTGCCGTTAAGTTTCTGCTTACCACAACGGACAAACCAATGTCGGAAATTGCGCTGGATTGCGGCTTTTCTTCGCAGTCTTACATGGCCTATGTGTTTAAGCAAAAGACGGCATGTACGCCAATGCAGTATAAAAAGCAGATCAGCCTTTTGTGGGAGAACGCATAAAAAAAGAGCAGGAATCTTCCTGCTCCGCCGCAGCGGGCGGGAAATAGGCATTCCGCCCGCTGCTATCCGTATCAATTAGTCGCCAAAACAAATCCCCAGTGTCTTGGCAAGTTCCACCAATTCGCCGCCCACGTCCACCGGGCGGAAATTGCTCTTCATTTGGTTGCTGGGAATTACTTCCTCCAGCGGAACCGTAGTCAGCTTTCCACCGCGCAGCGCCACCATATGGGCATATTTCTGCTGTTCTATCAGTGCCTTAACCGCATAGGAACCATAGCGGGAACACAATACGCGGTCATAAGCGCTGGGGCTGCCCCCGCGCGACATGTGCCCAATCGCAACCGCGCGCGCCTCCACGTCCATGATGGTTTCGCTGATGGCATAGCCGTTTTCATCGCGTGTGTGGTTGAGAATATGTTCAATCGCCTTGGCAACCTGGTCGCCTACGCCGCCGTATTTTTGCCCATCCGGCGCGAAACTCGTTTCAATGTTGATGGCCTTGTTGCCGTCTGGTGTCGCCGCGCCCTCCGCTACCACGACTAGGCAGTATTGCTTGGGTGAAAGCAGGCACTGGCGCACTTTTTGCGCCACGCGTTCAATGTCGTATTTGATTTCCGGAATCAACACAATGTCGCTGCCCGCCGCAATACCCGTTTGCAGCGCGATGTGGCCAGCATCGCGGCCCATAACCTCCATCACCATGACGCGGTGGTGGGACTGCCCCGTTGTTTTCAAATATTCAATACCATCCACGCAGCGTTCCACCGCGGTGTCAAAACCGAAGGTGGTTTCTGTGGCGTTGAGGTCGTTGTCAATTGTCTTGGGCACGCCAATGACCCGCACACCCATGCGGCTGTAATCCCGCCCGGAGGTCAGCGTGCCGTCCCCGCCGATAATCATCAGCGCATCAATGCCATTCGCTTTGAGGTTTTCCACCGCGACTTCCGATACGTTGTCATAGACGATTTTGCCGTGTTCATCGTGCACCAAGCCGTTACGGTTGCGCCGCGGATAGCGGAACAGGTTGTCCTTGTTGGAGTTATAAAGAATGGTGCCGCCTTCACCAATAATGCCATCCACCTTGTCGGGCGTGAGCGGGATAATTTGGTCGCCGCCCAGGTAAAGCCCGCGGTATCCATTTTTAATGCCCATCACGTCCAGCCCGTATCGGTAGCAAGCCGTGTTAACCGCCGCCCGGATAACCGCATTTAGCCCTGGACAGTCTCCGCCGCCGGTCATGATGCCGATTTTTTTGATGGTTTGTTCCATAGATGCGTCCTCCTCGTGATGCATATTCTGTTTTTACCATTTCTATTCTGCGAAAAATTATGCATGGTTTGCAGGTTTTCCCGCATTTGTTTAAAAAATAAGGTTGGCCTGCACCGTTGCCGCCGGCAAGCGCAGTTAGCCCAAAGAACCCGTCTGCATTATATCATATTAAACACCGGAATACAAGCAGTTTGCAAGATTTTACATACAACCGGGAATTATATGGAAAAAACTCTTGATTTTTTTTATAAGGTCGGCTATAATGAAAGGAAACAAAGCGAAACAAAGTCAAACAAAACAAAACAAAGCGAAACAAAAAAGGAGGAGAAGGAGCCATGATTAACGAGCCAATATCCTTGGAGAAAAAGCCTGAGGATTTCCAGCCAAACTCCCATTTCCACCGGATTGCGCAAAACGCCGCCTATGGATGCCGCCGCAGCAGAGGCATTGGCTACTATGATGCGCAGGTGGATAAAACGTTTTTTTGCTGGAATGGCGAAGGAATGGATGTCTGGACGGGAGAATACAATCATAAAACAGGGCAGTTTGGGGAAAACCATTTAGTAGTGGTCAACAACATGAAAGGAAAATGGGATTACCACAACTATCCCATGATGGTGCAGGCGCCGGATGGCAGTCCCCTGATTTTTTACAACAGTCACGGGCAGGAAATGCATTTGCTAAAGGGGCAGCCGCACAGCGTGACGGACGAATTTGAACTGAAAACCATCAGCACGGACCTGAACTGCTATCCGTATGCTGTCACAGCGGGCGAAGATGTGTATGTATTCTATTCCCACAATGACGACCTCAGTTATCCCTGGCGTTCCCTGCGGTATTTGAAATCCAGTGACAGTGGCAAAACATGGGAAGGGCCAACCGTGATTGTGGATTCTCAAAAATCTGATCCAGGAAAGTTTGACGAAGTTTATATGTGTGATGCACGCTATTTGGAACGCTGCGGCAACTATCCGCCGCGTATTCAGTTTACCTGGTCCATGTGGGGCGGCGTTCGGCATGCAAGTCAGGGCCAGGGGGCGTTTTGTGCCTATATGTCTTTGGAAGACCACAAAATTTATTCTCCAGCGGGAAAATGCATGACGGAACTATTGCATTATGATGATATGATGGAACAATGCCTGGTTTCCTTAGTGCCATCCATGGAACAGATTCGGCATACCGCGCATATGGTGGTAAGCACGGCCCAGCCGCTCACCGGGGAACCGCTGGTTGTGATTGGCGGCTATACCGAGGAAGCAAAAAGCGGCATTTGGTGCTACCGGTTCAACGGCGTTTCTTGGGATGTAGACCAAATTGAGGAGGGCACGCCTTCTTTGAAGGATTTGAGCTACGACAGCGAAACGGGCGATATTATGATTTGTTATTTTATGGGACGCTATGCTGTGACACGCCGCTATGACGGGGGCAAGTGGACGCGGCAGGAAATGGCGGAAATTCCATTGGAAAATGGGACGGACGGCATCCCGTACCTGAATTTTATCGAGCCGCACAAGCCAGAATTGTTTGGGTTTGTTGCGACTGTGGAGCTGGAACAGCGCAACAGTAACTATGAAGGTATTTGGCCTGTCTATGTTTGGGTAAAACCGCCTATTGAATCGTAAGGTATATGGGTACATATTGGAAAGGAGGGAACACTATGCAGGAAATCAGTCCGGTATTTGCGGCGCTCGCTGGAACGGGCTTTACGTTTTTATTCACCGCGCTGGGTGCGGCAGTCGTGTTTTTTTTCCGCGGCGAAATCAACGCCGCTATGCAGCGTATCTTTTTGGGGTTTGCGGCAGGAGTGATGATTGCCGCGTCCGTGTGGTCGTTACTGATTCCTGCTACGGAAATGGCAGCGCAGCAGG
>CALLNG010000012.1 GCA_938005345.1 uncultured Clostridia bacterium | reverse complement strand
CACCTATACCATTTCCGGACCGCAGGCAGAAACGCCGGAACCCGAGCCGGAACCGGATAAACCCGGAACAGGCAAACTGGATACGGATACCAACCTGGCGTTGAATATCACGCCGGTGGTAAACAAACGCAATGCCAGCAGCAATTATCCGCCGGAAAACCTGACTGATGGAACACTGGACAAACGTTTTGTCGCCTATGCGACAGACCATTTTATTTATGTGGATTTGGGCGAAGCAAAACGGATTCGCAGCACAACCATTTATGAACGGGCGATGAATGACGGCAACCGTCTGAAAACATTCAACATCCGGTATTCCAATACCACGCCGGCGGACGACATGACGGCGGCAGATATCACCGAAGAGACGTGGCCCATTGCCGCAACGGTGACGACGAGCCAGGAATACCATGACCAGGGGATCAAAGTCGGCAGTACCGTGGGAACGGACGGCGTGACGACAGTTGATGATTTTCCGTGGTTCACGGCACGCTATGTTATGCTGCAAATTACAGAGGTTCGGCCAAACGAAGAAAAACCGGATGATACATTACATATTCAAGAATGGGAAATCTATGGTGGCGACGCCGTGACCATTTTGTCCGCAGACAGCGGCAGCATTACCATTGACAACGATGAGAAGACCATTGCGGTTCCGCTGGATACGCCAACTACGGTGGCAGACTTTTTGGATGCGATTACCATTGTTGACGGGTTGCAAAACGTAGGCGAAACACCTTCATTAAAACTGCTGAGTGGCAGTGAAGAAGTGACGGGCGGCAACGTAGCGGATGGAATGACGCTGCAAGTTATGGTCGGCAGCACGGTAACGGGCACCTATACCATTTCCGGACCGCAGGCAGAAACGCCGGAACCCGAGCCGGAACCGAGCGAACCCGGAACGGGAGTTGTAGAGGGCGATGTCAATTTGGCGCTTGGTCAAAAAGCCGCTATGGCAGGACCCAACCGCGGGTATCATGCAAGCCGTCCTCCCATTTATTTGACGGATGGAAATCGCAGCAATGAAGGAATGGATGGCCGGCAAAGCACCTACACCGAAGCAGGCGGATATATTTTCATTGACCTAGGCGAAGTGAAACGGATTCATAGCAGCAATGTTTATGAATATAACAATGGTACTGCTACGGACAGAAACCGTCTGAAGAAATTTAATATCCGGTACCGGATCGAAGAGTTGCCAGATGGTTATGAAATCTTTGATGGTTCCGAGGAAGGCGTCTACCTATCAGGTATGCCATTGAGCTATATCACAGACGAAACCTGGCCCATAGCCGCAACCGTAGAAAATGATGAGGACTACCGTTTCAGCACGGCAAACGGTGTGACAGAAGTAGATGATTTTCCATGGTTCACAGCGCGCTACGTCATGCTGCAAATCACGGAGATTTGGCCGAAAAACGAGACCGACCCATCGTTGGACTTGTTTGAATGGGAAGTATGGGGTACAGATGCAGTGACCGTCCTAGAGACGAAGCGCAGCGATACGCTGATCGACAATAACGCGCAGACCATTTCTGTTATGACGGAAACGGATATTCCCATCGCGGAGTTCTTAAACGATATCACCATCGTCGAAGGGTTACAAAATGAGGGAGAAACGCTGTCTCTGCAACTGCTGCTGGGAACTGAGCCGGTAACCGAGGGCGTCCTGAAGGATGGAATGACTTTGCAGATAGTGGCAGGCGAGCGTATCACCGGAAGTTACATGGTTCAAATCAAAGATGCCAAAAAGGATGTTTCCCTCACGTCGGCATTGTACGAAATCGACACGGAAAATTATACCATTACCGCAGGCACCAATAGTGGCATCCCGTATAGTGAATTCCGTCAAAATCTGACGGCTCCCTTTGCAACCTATCAGGTGTTTGAAGGAGACAATGCGGTGACAGACGACAGTACTATCATAGAAACCGGTATGCGGGTGGTTGTCACCTCACAGGATGGAAGCACCACAGCGGAATACCAAATTGTTATCCGGCAAAATTCTAGTGACACATCCCTGTACTCGCCGGAATATACGGTAGATTTAGACACCAACCGCATTTTGGTAATTGACTTTAATGCGCCGGATTATGAAACATTCTATGGAAAGCTAACGCCAGCAAAAGGCGCTACCGTAACTGTGTTCCAAAGCGACGGTACGACACCTGTGAAAGACGGCGAAATTGCACAGGGAATGAAAGTGGAAGTGCGTGCGGAAAACGGTGAAGCAACAGCGGTATATGATGTGGACTTCAAGCAGATGGTCAACCTGGCCGCAAATCTGCCGGAGGAAAACTATACGGCGAGCAGCTCCTATTCGGGCCGCGATGTCATCAATATCTTTACCGACCCCGTAAGAACAGCTGGCTGGAGCCCTGGGGACGGAGATACCGGCTGGGCGAAGGTTGACCTGGGCGAAGTGCAGGAAGTAGACGTATTCCGTGTTGTGGAAAATACGGAGCTGCGTCTGAGAACCTACCAGATTTTGTATTCCAACGAGGACTACGATGATTTGGGCAAATGGCAGTCAACAGGATGTATCGGACCGCTGGAAGAGGGTGTAACAGAAAGTATCCACTATTTGGAAACCCCAATTCAAGCACGGTATTTGCTCATTGATGTGACGGAAGTGGAAAACAAACCGCGTCTATTCGAGTTCAAACCGTACTTTAGCGGTGGTGCTGCGGCAGTGTATTCCGATACATATTTGGT
>CALLNG010000011.1 GCA_938005345.1 uncultured Clostridia bacterium | reverse complement strand
GTTCCTTGGCGCACGGTCCCCTCTGTCACATTTGGGAGTGTATTTGGAAGTTCCAGTTTCAGTTGCATGATTTTTTCCTCCCACCGCTTGCTGCCATGATGCATGGCAATGATTTTTCCTTTAGTATATCAGCCTTTACTGGCCAATTCAATATGCAATTTCCCCACTCTATCCGCTTTTTCCGCTCTTCAACACGCTCTTTTCCACCGTCCTCAAAAAGATTTATGCAATCTACCATTGTGCAGCAGGGGCCCGTTGTGTTATAATAAGAAGAAGGAATTGCACGGACGCTGTTTTGCGGAACATACAGCGCCAAACTGTACCAATGAGAAACGTGCTGCGGGACTGTCTGCCCCGCCGGCGGCAAATGCGCCGGGCAGCACGCAGACGCAAATGGAAAACCATTCCGTTTGCAAGAGGGGGCTTTTCATTATGTATTATTTCGATTATCATATACACAGCCATTTTTCCGTGGACAGCCAGGCGGCGGCGGACAGCCTGTGCCGGGCTGCGGTAAAATGCGGCATGCGGGAAATTGCCATTACCAACCATTTTGACCCGACTGCGGCGGACGAAAACTGTCTGCACGACTATGACGCGGACGCGGCGGAGCAGGAAATCCGGGACGTCCAGGAAAAGTGGCAGGGCCGCCTAACCGTCCGCTACGGGCTGGAACTAGGCCAGGCACATAAATACCGGGCCGCTGCCGCGCGCATTTTGACCCGCCCGTTTGACTATGTCATCGGTTCGCTGCACAACATCGAAGGGGATCTAGACATTGCGCTGGTGCGTTACAATCAATTCAATTACGACGTATTTGAACAATATTACCGGGAGCTGCTGGCGCTCTCGCGCGAAACCTGCTACGACTGCCTGGGGCACCTCGATTATCCCAAGCGGTACGCGGCGGTACAAAAATTCCCCTACACCGAACGCAAATATATGGATTACATCCGCGCCATTTTGAAGCAGCTGATCGAAAACGGCAAGGGCATTGAACTCAACACGTCCGGCCTGCGCCAGCAGGTGGGCACCACGCTGCCATCCAAAACCATTTTGCGCCTGTACCGGGATATGGGCGGGGAAATCATCACCACCGGTTCGGACGCGCATGTACCGCACGCGGTGGGCCAGCACATCGCCGAGGCGCAGGAGCTGCTGCGCACGCTGGGATTCCGCTACGTGACCACATTTGAGGCGCATAAGCCCACTATGATTAAACTCTAAAAGCAGGTGACGATATGCAAAAAATTCCATTGCGCGAAACCCTTGTGGTGGAGGGCAAATATGATAAACAAAAACTGTCCCGGCTATTTGACACCTGGATTGTCGCGGTAGGAGGATTCCGCATTTTTCAGGACAAGGCGCTGCTTGCCATGCTGCGGCGCGCCGCGCGGGAGACGGGGCTGATTGTGCTGACGGATGCGGACGGCGCAGGGTTGGTGATACGCAACTACCTGCAAAGCGCCATTGGCAGCGAAGGCATCAAACACGCCTATACGCCGCAAGTGCCGGGCCGCGAGAGACGCAAGCGTGTACCGGGCAAGGAGGGGCTGCTAGGCGTGGAGGGCATTGACGATGAGGTGTTGGTGCAATGCATTCTGAACGCCGCGCCGCAGCAGCAGTCCGAGGCCAAAGACCCGCTGTCGCGCATGGACCTCTACGACTTGGGGCTGATGGGCAGGGAGGACAGCAAACGGCGGCGGCAGGCACTGCTCGCACATTGCGGGTTGCCTTCCTACCTATCCACCAACGCCATGCTGGACGCGCTGCACTGCCTATACGGGCGGCAGGCACTGGCGGAAGTATGCGAAACCTTATTCAAAGGAGGCGAACAGGCATGACGCTGGCAGAAATTCTACCCTTTTGGCCACAGCTCACAGCCGGGCAACAGCAACTGCTCAACAGCTCCGCTGCGCTGCACCGGGCGAAGGCGGGCACGGTGCTGCACCGCACAGAGGACGACTGTCTGGGCCTAATTCTTGTTACAGACGGGCAGCTGCGCGCCTACCTGACCTCCGAACAAGGGCGGGAAATCACGCTGTTTCGCCTACTGGCGCGGGATGTATGCCTGTTTTCCGCTTCCTGTGCCATTCCCGGGCTGGGAGACCACGTGACCATCTCCGTGCAGCAGGACGCGGCTTTTTGGGTCATTGCGCCCGCGGCGTATCGGGAACTGATACAAACGTCCGCGGCAGCTGCGGGGTACATCAACGGTGTGATGGCCTCCCGCCTGTCCGACATGATGTGGCTGGTGGATCAACTGTTCAGCCGCAACATGGACGCGCGGGTCGCGGCGCTGCTGCTGGAGGAAAGCGCCTTGCAGCAGACAGACGCAGTGAGTCTCACCCATGACGAAATGGCGCGGCATTTGGGCACGGCGCGCGAGGTGGTGACGCGGGTACTGCACTACTTAAAAGCAGAAGGGCTGATTGCCCTGTCGCGCGGCGGACGCGGTGCGTCCACCATCACGCTGCTGGACCGTCCCGGTTTGGAAAAGCTGGTTTGACGGGCGATACCGGGCCAGTTCCAACTGGCTGCCGCAAGCGGTTCGGCGGACGGTGCCAGAACGGTTTTTCGTATAGCTTGCGGGACATTCGGGGTTTTTGTGACTTTTGTCACAGATTTTATCGCAAATTTGGCATAGAATAATAGCGAACGAATACACTAACCATATTGGATAATCAGAAAGGAGATTGTTATTATGTCAGTTATAACCATTCATAAACAAAATTTTGAATCGGAAGTGCTTTCCGCCACCCGTCCGGTGCTACTGGATTTCTGGGCGCCCTGGTGCGGTCCCTGCCGCATGTTTTCTCCCGTTGTGGACGAAATCGCCGAGGAGCAGGCGGGCCGCGTGACCGTCGGTAAAATCAATATCGATGAGGAACCGGAACTGGCACAGCGTTACGGTGTGATGAGCATTCCAACGCTCATGCTGTTCAAAGACGGCCAACCCGTGCAGACCGCCGTTGGCGTACAGCCCAAAGCAGCCGTTGAGGAGATGTTGAAATGAAGGCCGTCATTGTAGGCGGCGTGGCAGGGGGCGCGAGCGCAGCGGCACGGCTGCGGCGGTTGGATGAACACGCGGAGATTATCATGCTGGAGCGCAGCGGGTATGTGTCCTATGCCAACTGTGGGCTCCCGTACTATGTCGGCGGCGTGATTACACAAAAAAGCGCGCTGACGCTGCAAACGCCGGAAAGTTTCCGCAGCCGCTTTGGCATTGACGTGCGCACGCGGCAGGAAGCGGTCGCCATTGACCCGGTAGGGCATACGGTTACGGTGCGGCGGCTGGAGGACGGCGAAACCTATACGGAATCATATGATAAGTTGATTCTCTCCCCCGGCGCACGCCCGGCGGTGCCGGATCTCCCCGGCGTGCAGTCTTCCCGTGTGTTTACGCTGCGCACAGTAGAGGACACGGAGCGCATCCACGCGTTTGTGCAGTCCCGCCGGCCCAAGACGGCTTTGGTTGTGGGCGGCGGATACATTGGTGTGGAGATGGCGGAAAACCTGACGCATTTGGGCCTTCAGGTGACGCTGGCGGAACTGGCGCCCCAAATTCTCGCCCCACTGGATTACGACATGGCATGCAGTGTGCAGACCTATCTCCAGGAGCAGGGCGTGGAACTACACCTGGGCGCTGCGCTGCAATCTCTGGAAGAAACTGAGTGGGGCATGGCGGCGCAGTTTGACGGCGGCGCGGTGCGAAACGCGGACCTGGTGCTGCTGGCGGTGGGCGTACGGCCCGACACAGCACTGGCGGCGGATGCAGGTTTGGCGTTGGGGCGCGGCGGCGCTATTTTGGTAGATGACCATATGAAAACATCCGCCCCGGATATCTATGCAGTGGGCGATGCGGTGGAAGTGCGCCAATTTGTTTCCCAGCAGCCCACACTTTTGCCCTTGGCCGGCCCAGCGAACAAACAGGGGCGCATTGCGGCGGACAACATATGCGGGCGCGATAGTGCATACCGCGGCACACAGGGTTCTTCCATTGTTCGCGTGTTCGGCATGACGGCAGCGTCCACTGGACTGAACGAAAAAACCGCGCAGGCAGCGGGCCTGTCCTATGACAAGGTAGTGCTGCTTTCGGCGGATCATGCCACCTATTATCCCGGCGCGCAAAACATGACGCTCAAGGTGCTGTTTTCTCCCGAGACTGGCAAGCTGCTGGGCGCGCAAATCGTGGGATTCCAGGGTGTGGATAAACGCATTGACGTGTTAGCGTCTGCCATTCGCGCTGGTATGGACGCGGCAGATTTAGCGGAGCTGGAGTTGGCGTATGCACCGCCCTATTCCTCCGCAAAAGACCCGGTCAACATGGCAGGATTTGTGATGGGCAACGTACTGGACGGTTTGGTACGCCAGTTCCACTGGCATGATGTGGCAGACCTACCGCGGGAGTCGGTCACGCTGCTGGACGTGCGCACCCCAGCAGAATTTGCGCGCGGGCACATCAGCGGCGCGGTCAACATTCCACTGGACAGCCTGCGCCACCATCTGGCACAGCTGGACCCGGAAAAGCCCGTCTATGTCAACTGCCACAGCGGGCTGCGCAGCTATCTTGCCTGCCGCATACTCGCACAGCGCGGCTTTGATTGCTACAACCTGTCGGGCGGATACCATTTTTATTCCTCCGTTTACAGTGGACAGACGGACCACGCGCCAACGCATCCATGCGGCGTACGCATTGAATGGAAGCAGCAAACGCCTGCGGGACAGTAGATGCAATGGCACACAGGGGCGGCCTTGTCAAGTACAATGAAAGAAGTATCCCGTTTAGACGGGGCAACAAGCAAACGAGGTACATCCAAACAATCTTTTCATAAACAGGCGCTCCCCCAAAAGAGCCGTATTGGTAAACGGCTCTTTTGGGGGAGCGCCTATGTTTTATGTACCGCATGTCAGCTGACCGACAGTCGGTTCCTCCCCTACTAAAGGGCACTTATCCAAAAATAAACTCCTGCAACACCTGTTCCTCCACCTGTGGATTGAGCAGACGCACCTGCCCAGCGATTTTCTGCGCAGCACGTTCCTTGCCGATTTCCTGCGCCTGGCCCGCAATGCCGGTACCTCCGAAAAAGCGTTCCACACTGCAAAATACCGTAGTGGGCCATCCGTAGGGCTGCCCGTTCTTGCCGCATTTATACTGGCTGCCGCAAACGGTGATCAGCAGCAACATTTGCAAATGTACGAGAGCTGCTTGAAATGCACTGCGGGTTTCCCGCGTGATATTCAGCGACACTTTCATCTCGTGCATAGACACTTCTCCATATTCCCGAATCAGTCCGTAAATGCCATAGGCTATTTGGCTGATGTACCCTTCCTGGTACAGTTGTTCCAGCGGTTTGCCTTCCCGCCGTACCGCAACAAAATAGGGGTACCAATCCAAGGTCACCCAGCCAGCCCGGCGGAAAAACAAATTTCCATAGGCCATGTCCCGGCATTCCTCCACGCTGCGCATCCGCCATTCCCATGGGTCTGTCTGGGGATCGCCCGTATGCCATGTTACCCCCGGACCATAGTAGCGGCTGAGTGAAAAGATACCCTTGTCGTTCGGGCCGCCTAACGAGAATCCCGCCTGCCGCAGCGCAGGACAAAAATCATCAAATGTATGAATTGCATGAAAGTCCAAAACCGATTCCCTCCTTTTTCTTTTGTTGTCTGCTGTCCACTACTGTTTTAGCCGCGCGGAAACCATTTCTTTGTCCACCGGGCCACTTCTGCCATTTCCTTTGGAATATCAATATGCTGCGGGCAATGCAGGGCGCACTTGCCGCACGCGATGCAATGTTCCGCCCACTTGTCCTCGCCTGCCTGCTCCATCGCTCTGCGCGCTGCCTCTTTGTCCTCCGTCTGGCGAAATTCGTTAAAAATGTGAAACATCAACGGAATATCCACACCGGATGGACAGTCCATGCAATACCGGCATGCCGTACAGGGTACCATTTTGCTCTTCAAATACAATGCACAAGCGCGCTCCAGCAACGCCTTGTCCGGTTGCGTCAGCGGCACAAAGGGATTCATGGTCTGCAAATTATCCTGCAGCTGCTGCGGCGCGCCCATGCCGCTGAGTACCGTCATCACATTGGGCAGCGACGCCGCAAACCGAATGGCCCAGGACGCCACAGACCGCTCTGGCTCTGCCTCCTTCAGCAGCGCAACCGCTTCCGGGCAAAGCTCCGCCAGCGCGCCGCCCCGTACCGGCTCCATCACAATGCAGGGCAGGCCGTGCCGCTCCAGCACTTCATACTGCCCTTTGGCATCCTGCATGGTCCAATCCAAATAGTTCAGCTGAATCTGGGCAAAATCCCATTCATGCGTTTGTACAATCTCTTCCAGCAGCGCCGGTTTGTTATGGAAGGAAAATCCCAGCTGGCGAATCCGGCCCGCCTGTTTTTGCTCCATCAGGTAATCATACACGCCAAATTCCTCTAGATTCTTCCAATGCTCCTTTGTCAGGGAATGGCACAGGTAAAAATCAAAATAGTCCACGCCGCACTTTTGCAGCTGACGCTCAAAAATGCGCGGTACATCTTCTTTTGTCTTCGCCATCCACACTGGCATTTTGTCCGCCAAATAGTAACTGTCCCGCGGATAACACCGCAGGGCTTTTCCAATAAACGTTTCTGATTGTCCCCCGTGGTACATATACGCCGTGTCAAAATAGTTCACACCCTGTTCGTACGCATAATGAATCAATTTCTCCGCCTGCTGCTCGTCTATGTCCTGCTTTTCGGGGTCCACCTTGGGCAGCCGCATACAACCAAACCCCAAAAGTGAAATATCTGCACCTGTTTTCTGATACCGCCGTTTTTCCATTATTCTCTCTCCTTCCTTCTGCCGAAACCCCGTGCCATCCTGTTTTCCTCTGAATCCATTTGTTCACACAAACCGGCTGATTGTGTACAATTACTTTATTTCTATCTGTTGCCAAAACCTATAGATAAACAGCGCGTTTGTGTTCAGGCTGCTTTGTTAATTCCAATGATTGTACCACAGGTATTTGCTTTTTTATAATCGTTTTCAATTGCTGCAACGAACCCTGAGCTATATGGTTCCATTACAACACCACCCCGTTTGTGTAAGTCCTTTCTTAAAATTGTACCACAATCCCTCCTAAACTGCAAGTTATTTGAACAAAAAAACTGCGGCATGCCCTTTTCTTGCTCCCGCAGTCAACGTTTTTCTTTTTTTGGGGATACATCAGCATTTTGGTCCACCCGGTACAGGGCAATGGTGGCCAACGTTTCCCCGAGCTGGCTGAACATAGTGGAAGCAAACTCCAGTTGGCTGCTACTCAGATCCTCCGCCATCACATTAGCAAGCACGGTAACCAAAATTGTCAGTTCAAATGCATTCATACCGCTCCCTCCCACAAAGCCGTCTTCCTCTTTCTTAGTATATGCACGCCAGCGCAAAGGGTCCCTGCCGCTACACACTGGTGTGGACTAGAGTGCGGAGTGCCCGTAGAATTCCACCCTTGCAGTGAGATAAGGCGCAGGCAAATATAGGAGGAACGGTAGGACAAAAAATCCCGGGCAGCCTTGCAATAGCCTGCCCGGGTGGTTTAATTTTTTGGCTGTTTAGTCGCGGTCCACTTCCCAGGACACAACCGTTCCGTCCGATGCTAAAATTTCTGCTGAATATTCCACTCGATTGACGCGAAATTCAATGTCATATACCTGGCGCCCGTTTTCATAGTCCACCTTGGATTTGGTGAATGTCACATCGGAAGCAGAAACGCCTGCCTTTTGCAGCGCAATTTCCTTAGCCTGCTCCAGACTGATACCAGCGCCGGCTGATGTCTGGCCGCCCCGTCCTTCCACTTCCCAGGAGACCACGGCGCCGTCTGATTTGACAATGTCCGCCGAATATTTTGTGTTGTTTGCAATAAATTCAATTTCATAGATTTGACGCCCATCGTCATAGTCCAGTTTGGTTTTCACAAACGTGGCATCCGCAGAGGATACCCCCGCCTTTTGCAACGCAATCTCTTTGGCCTGATCCAGTGTCACACCACCGCTTATGGTACTTCCACCGGTTGTTGTACCAGTTGTCCCGCTAGTTCCTGTGCCGCCCGGCACAATCACATCGGCATCTGTTACAGTACTGCTCTCCGTCTTGAGGTCAATGCGTTTTTCATCTTCATACCAATATACCGTTTTCCCCATCAGTTCGCCAATGGCCCGAACTGGAAGATATGTTGTACCTTCATATAAAATTGGCTCCACGATGTCGCCGTTTACATTGCGGAAGGTTTGTTTCTCTCCGTCTATTGTGATGGTAAAATCCGGGCGGAGTTCTGCCTGGATACTGGTAATGATGCCGGACGCTGCCGCGCCGATTCCGAGGCTGACCACGCATAACGCGCCTGCCGCTAGCCAAGTTATGTTCTTTTTCATCTGCCTTTCACTCCATTTCTACTGTTTCTCTTTGTGCGTCTGTTTGTGTCCTTCCTTTTTTTCTTTCGACATCATTTAAATTATACCATATTTGTGTATTTAATGCAAGCTTTTTTCATTAATTTTTGCGGAATTTCAGCTGAATTGCCAAATTTTTAAATTTTTTTAAAAATAGGGCTTTTCAAACTGTTTTTTTTATGTTATAATAGATTGGTAACAGCATAAATACTATTATTTCGGGGTGTAGCGCAGCTGGTAGCGTGCTTGACTGGGGGTCAAGAGGCCGCAGGTTCAAGTCCTGTCACTCCGACCATCAAAAAGAGGAGACTCCACAAGGGGTCTCTTTTTTTGATGTTTTTTATTGAGAGGGCATGAACATCATGAATCTTTGCGCGTCCATAAACCGTGCCATGGTTTTATGGACGCGCAAAGTACCGCAGCTGCTAGGCCGCAAGGGAGCAGCACGGCGCGCCGGGCGAAGCCTGCCACTTCCAGCGGATATCCTGCAAATAGTAGCTGATTGTTTTATTTTGGTAGGGCTGTGTTTTGCAATTTA
>CALLNG010000010.1 GCA_938005345.1 uncultured Clostridia bacterium | reverse complement strand
GTTTTTCCCGCGTCCAATCACAGTATTCCAATGACGCCACCGCTTCTTTATAAGCAGCACTGATGAAAGCGGTATCCGTTTTTATGCCGCTGAGACCAGAAGTAAATGAAATTTTAAAATAGTCTGACATATATTGACTCGCTTTGGCAATTCCATTCATGATATCTTTGACAATACCGCTATGATACTCCTGATGAAAAACAAGACATACCAAAGAATTATCAATCTCTGTACTGAGCACGTTTAATCCGCACTCCTTCCACAATTCGCACAGCACATTACAAAGCGAAAAATTCCCTGTCCGAACCAGAGAAACTGCGTCGCGACCTTCCCAATATGTATCTTCCGCTAAAGTGCCAAAATCATTGATGGAACAGACAGCCACGGCATACTGGCGGCTGCCTTTGATCATATCGTAGTACTCAAAGCTATCCATCATGGATTCGTCCACTTTTTCCCCAAGCAAAAGCTGGTTGAGCAGGCTTGACTTAATGATTGCCTGATTGTTATGCAGCACCTTCAGCAGCTTTTGCTGTTCTACGTTGACTTTATCAAATGCTTTTTCGATCAGCATATATTCATTTTCTCCCGCCTGAGAGAGGGATACCTTTGCTTTTTTAATCAGTTTGCTGACCGGTTTATAATTATAGCGCAGTAAAATCCAAATCAGGATAATACCGGCGATAATACAGCACACGGCATTGATTACAATCGTAATTGCAACGGAAATGACGGGGCCATAATACATATCTTTATCCACATAATAGCTGAGATTGAGGGCGCCGCATTTGCGTGAATACAGGATATACCGGTTGTCGTTTTCCAGGTAGGTGAGATCCGGCTCGCTGCCATATACAATGCTGTCATCATAAGAACGTACAACCAATATATTTTTGTTCCCCTCATAATTTGCAGTGCGGATCATGGAATCAAACAGTTCTTTTTGTATGAAAAAATAGGTATAGGCATTTTCAACCGCAACGGAGTTGCTGGTTATTTGCTGCAGCAAAACGATATCTCCTTCGTTGTTTTTCATCACGGAAATATCCTTCGCATTCAGGCGATTCAGGGTATCTGTAAACTCTTCATAGGAGTATATTTCCTTAAACCAAGAATTGTAAAACCCTCGCAGACTATCAATTGTTTGCGTAGAAATAGTATAGTCAATATTTTTTAGATACACAAAAATTCTGGTGTTGCTTCCCTCATTCATGATTTTCATTTGGTTTTTTGCCATATTAAGTTGATAGATGCCATTATTATCTACATGTTCTTCGTTGATCAATTCTGAAAACAGGCTGTCTAACGATATATTATTATGAAACTTTTGCAGCTGCAAAAGCTCCTGATTCACCATGTCTGCCGCATCTTCAATGATTTTGTCGTTGTAGTGAAAGGATAGGCTTCGCAGGCTGCGCAGCGATTGTGTATAAGCAACCACGCTAAACAACAGTGGAATGATCAGTAACAATATATAGGAAAGCAGCCACTGTTTTTTTATTTGTTGGTTAAACATCATGCATCCTCCAAACTTTTCAGCCGCTTAAATCTCCCGTACCCGCATTCCGGCACAACCGGCGATCATACAAACGAATGGCCTTTAAGCCAAATATCCTCATGGAAAATGATTTGTTTTTGTTGCCGCGACTTTTTTCAACTCTAGTATATCTTAGTTCCAGTATTTTGTCAATCACTCGTTTTTTTACTGGACTATACATCTACGATCGCTGTATTGTGAAAATCTTTTGTTTTCCGCTTTTCGCTGTTTTCGTTCAAAGCACACTCGTTTATCAAAGGCGTCTATCGCAGTTCGTTTCACTGTCTATAGATAAAAAAGAGGGAACTCACACAGCTGAACAATGCAAGTTCCCCCTTTTCTTGTAACAAAATGATACGCATAAGGGCAAAAGACCATTTTAGACCACTCGCCTCTACTATTTCCAGTATGCGGATTCCCTCCTAAACTCAAATGCCAACAAAGCAGCATTTCTCCTTCTTTACCGCACTCCATCCCCCATTTTCTGTTTGATAGAGTCGCACCGTTTTTCGTGCAGGTTCATTTTGATACGTCTCAAAATAATTCACAAATTGCCATTTTTTGCTCGCTAGCGCTGAACCGGCAACTCGCTCACTGTCGGAGTTCTGCGGCTTCTCCTATACTTCCGCTACCCGCATCTGCTCCTAATTTGGCTTATCGTTTCCATCCACTCTTTTGCCTTGATAATATACTGGAACTGTTGTGTTTCCATGTATCTGGAATTCCATCAATTTCCCGTTGTACCACCGCATTTCCAGTTCTCAGCCGCCGCGCAGCCGAAGCCCTTTGATTTCTCCGCTTTTCCATACCTACGGCAGCGCCGACAGCAGTTCAATTCTATCCCTGTGGCTTTGCGCCAGCATCTACAGTATGCCGGCTGGCGCCCCAAATTGCCGTCTATCTGAAAAACGCCGTTACACGTATCAAACAAATTGGATAAAGTGGAATTTTGCCATAGCTTCTGTAAGCAGCGGTATGCCTCATCTCCCTCACCCAAACGGGCATATAAACACGCCGACCATACCGCACTCCATCCGGTATAACCCTCCGTGAGTCATCCGGCAGTCCAAGGACTTTTTTGCCGCTGACCGAAATTCCAGACTGTTCTCCCATTTCCAGGCAGGATACAGTCCATATAGGTGAGACAAATGGTGGTGGCCTTTCGCTGACTCCTCCACCTCGCAGGACCATTCTAAGAGCCTGCCGTCCCTGCCAATCTTTAACGGCCGCAGGGTCTGCAGCGACTCTTCTGCCTCCTCCGCCATTTTTTCAAAGGGCAGCTGCAGCTCCTGCCTGGTCTTCAGAAATATGTCAAGTAGATCCCGCACAATGGACAGTTCCATTGTACTGCCTTTTGGTGACCGCCAGTTTTTTCCCCTGCCAAAGATATTCATTTTCAGGAGAAGAAGGATAATAAGAAAGACTGCCCTCTCCATCTTCCGCAAGGAAATCTAAAGTAAACTGAACCTCTTCCTCCATCACCGGATACGATCTCCCCAGTTCGTCCTTGTTTCCGCCATAAAGATAGTGTTCCCAAATATGCCCGCAAAGCCAAGCAGCTCCCGTTGTCCACGCGACACATCTTGGATAACCTTGGACTGGATTTGCACTTCCCCACAGAGCGCTGTTATGCGCAAGCAAAAAACCGCGGCAGCCAAAATATGCCTGTGCCGCCCTTTTCCCATTTTCCAACGCCTATTACAAAAAGGAAAAAAGCGGTGCATGACAAAAGCTTAGATTTCCAGCTTCCGCCAGCCAATAATTCATTGGCAGATTGATGTTTAAGGTATAGTTGCTATTCCATCTGGCCTTTTCCTCCCCGCTCCAGATTCCCTGTAAATTTGCTGGCATACCTTTGGCAGAGCTGCTTAACAGCAAATATCGCCCAAACTGTAAATATAAAGGTCTTTGAAAAGCTCTGCTCACCATACGTCACATCGGCAGTTACCGAAGCCGACTGTTCGCCTCGCCTGACTGAAACCTTTCCGGTTTCGCTTACCGTTTCTGGATTGCCGCTCTCACGATTGGAAATTTCCAGACTGTCCGCAAACGCAATTTTTTCTTTTACGGCACCCGCTGCTAGAAACTGCCGTTGTCTCGTCGTATCGATAGCATAAAGATATAGGTAAGGTTCCTCCGCATCAAAATGGAACAATAGGTGCAGCGTCTCTCCGGACGTATACGCAAATGTATTGGTCTGACTACCAACGAATGCAGTATATTGGCCGTCGGCAAACGTAACGTCTCCCATTTCATCGTTTCCATTTTTTAGTACGAATTCTCCTTCAGACACCTCTTCCGCCGATATCATTACTTCAATCGGCACAAAGCCCGCCGTGTAGAAACCGGAACCAATGGTGAGATATCCCGTAACGATGGCGGCCGCCGGCGGGTCTGCATTGGTCTTACCGTTTTAGATACAGTTTATGGAGATGATCAGATGAAAGAACCGCAATCTATTGGTGCAGGCTCAGCCTGTCTGTTGATCAAAGATGACAGTTTACGTGCCGGTTGGAGTGCCGCTTTCTTCCAATGGCTAAAGGAGGAAGGTTTTTCGTCTTGGGGCGCAATGGGATTTATGACGGTGTAGACTGGGTAGGACTGGACACCTTGCGGATGTCATTGGAGGAGCAAAACGAGTATTATCACCGGCAAGAGGAACAAAAAAGGCATATGAGCGATATTGGTGTAAACTGACCCTCGAGAAATACTTGGGATGAAGTTTATTTTCTGCTTTGCAATGACTATGTTCCTATGTCCCAAGGAGAAGCAAAAGCTTAGATGGATCAAAAGATGGCAAACCTCAAAAAGCTGTACCAAAACAGGTGCGGACCAGAGGATGCCGTATATTTGCTATTGATGCTATAATACCACGGTTGTTTTTCCGCGCAGCCGAAAGCCGGAAGCAGAAACGCTCTCGGCTTAACCACCAAATTATGCGATGAGAACTCCCTTTACCTGATAGTTTTTTACTTGCGCTGCATTTTGTGATATTTCCTTTGTAACAAGCTGCAGATATGTGTACAGTATTTCGATTTCAGCTCTGCTGCATATCAGGATAAATACATTGGAACCCAAGCCGCCATTTTGACACCAAAAATGAATACGAATGTCTACACATTTGTCAACTGTTACCGCTCCGCTACGGTACCATACGTTTCCCGGCTCGCTATACAATATTTTTTGCGGATGCATCACAAATTCAAAATC
>CALLNG010000009.1 GCA_938005345.1 uncultured Clostridia bacterium | reverse complement strand
AATTGCACTGTTGGCGCTGCCGCAGGCGGGGTACACCGTGTCAAACCGCCGCAGGGAAACGTCCAGGTATACGCGCGCCTCCGGCGGCACTGCAAAGGGGCACACGCCGCCCACGGCATGGCCCGCCAGGCGTTCCACGTCGCCGGGCGCGGGCATTTTGGCTTTGGTGTGAAACTGTGCCTTAAATTTTGCGTTTGCCACCTTGGCGTCCCCTGCCGCCACAATCAAAACGGCCTTGCCGTCCACATCAAAACACAGTGTTTTAGCTATATGCGCCGGCGCGCAGCCCAGCGCCTGTGCCGCCAGTTCTACTGTCGCAGAGGATTGATCCAGTTCTTTGATACGGTCCTCCAGCCCAAAATCCGCCAAATAGCGGCGTACAGCGTCAATTGCCATCTTCCAATTCTCCTTTCTTTGGCAGTCCGCCCGCGGCCCGCTGTTTCGGGCCGCCATGCAAAACGCCCGGCGCCGTTTTTAGCGCCGGGCGTCCTATTAGACGGGATTATTCGCTTTTGGATTCAATTAATTTCACAACATCGCCGACGGTTTTCACGTCTTCCAGTTCGTTGTCCGGAATTTCAATGCCGAATTCGTCTTCCAGGGACATTGCCAGGTCGACGACAGCCAGAGAATCCGCACCCAAATCGTCTTTGATGTTGGCTTCTAGTGTCACGTCCGCTTCGTCCACCATCAGTTCGTCTACAATAATGCTTTTTACTTTGTCAAATACCATTGTCCATTCTCCTCCTCATTTACATCACTCTGCCAACAGTCCACACCGGGCCTGGCAAATTTTCTCATAGTAAAGTATGTTACTATTATAATATCAGACGGGGAGCCTGTCAATATCTTTTTTTGATTTTGTTGAAATTATAACCGCGCCAGCACCGCATCGCCCATTTCTTTGGTGGAAGATACCACCATTTGACTATTTTCGATTAAATCCGCGGTGCGCATTCCGTCTTGCAGCGTTTTGCGGACTGCGTTCTCAATGGCGCGCGCTTCTTCTTCCAGGTCAAACGAATGCCGCAGCATCATAGCCACAGATAAAATAGTGGCCAGCGGGTTGGCAATGCCTTTGCCCGCGATATCGGGTGCGCTGCCGTGAATAGGTTCGTACATGCCTTTTTTGCCATCGCCCAGGCTGGCGGACGGCAGCATGCCAATGGACCCGGTCAGCATGGAGGCTTCATCGGAAAGAATGTCGCCGAACATATTGGAGGTGACAATCACGTCAAACTGCTGCGGATTGCGCACCAACTGCATGGTCGCGTTGTCCACATAGAGGTAGTTGACCTCCAGGCCGCTGCCAGCGAGCACTTCTTCTGCAACTTCACGCCACAGGCGGGAAGATTCCAGCACATTGGCTTTGTCTACAACGGTCAGTTTCTTTTTGCGCCCCTGTGCGATTTTTGCCGCCACGCGCAGCACGCGTTCTATTTCCGCTTTGCTGTAGCGTTCCGTGTCATAAGCGCTGTCGCCCTCGCGCCCACTGCCGCCGAAATAGATACCACCCGTCAACTCGCGCACAATCATGATATCCAAATTGTCGCCGATGATTTCCGGTTTGAGCGGGCAGGCAAATTTCAGTTCCTGGTATAGCAGCGCAGGCCGAAGATTGGCATACAGTCCCAGCCCGGCGCGCAGGCCCAGCAGCGCCTGTTCTGGACGGATGCCGTCCAAATGTTCCCAGCGCGGGCCGCCAACCGCGCCAAGCAAAACGCTGTCCGCCGCTTTGGCTTGCTCCAATGTTTCCTCCGGCAGGGGTTTGCCTGTCGCGTCAATCGCGCAGCCGCCCGCCAGCAGCTTGGTGTAGGTGACCTTGTGACCGAACCGGTCTGCCACCTTGTCCAGCACGCGTACCGCTTGTTCCACAATTTCCGGCCCGATACCGTCGCCCGGGACCAGTGCAATGTTCATATTCATAGCTGATTTCTCCTTTATTTTGATGGGGCTGGGAGCCGCCTTTGATTGATGCGCCCCGCAGCAGGCCCAACGCCTGTCAGCCCTGTTTTTTTACATAATTGACCAGTCCACCTGCGTCCACAATGCCTTGGATAAAGGGAGGGAAGCCCATTGCCTGATAGGTTTTTCCGGTCGTTTTGTCTGTGATTACGCCGCTTTCTAGATCTGCTTCTACCACGTCGCCCGCCTGAATTTCTTTTGCTGCCGCTTCGCATTCCATGATGGGCAATCCGATGTTGATGGCATTGCGGTAGAAGATGCGGGCAAAGCTCTTGGCGATGACGC
>CALLNG010000008.1 GCA_938005345.1 uncultured Clostridia bacterium | reverse complement strand
GTTGCGGAAACAGAGGATATTCAAATTGTTTGTGGAATTGATTTAATAGACCGGGGGCTGTATAAGTTCCCTATTTATTCGCTTCCTCCAGCTTTTACTGGGAAAGCAGATGTAATCGTTGATTTTTCCCACCCCAGTGCATTTGATAAATTGACGGATTTTGCAAAAGAAAGAAAAATTCCATTGGTGATGGCCACGACGGGACTAGACGATAATCAAAAAGAAAAATTGCAGGTGTTATCGCAGGAAATTCCAGTATTTTTTTCCGCCAACATGTCGATTGGCGTAAATCTGCTGATAGACTTGGTGAAAAAAGCGGCTAAAGTGTTGTATGGCAATTTTGACATTGAAATAATAGAACGCCACCATAACCAAAAAGTGGATGCACCAAGCGGGACGGCACTAGCAATCGCGGATGCTGTTAATGAGGTATTGGGAGACCAAATGGAATATGTGTATGACCGTCACTGCGTTAGAAAAAAACGTGGAAAACAAGAAATTGGAATACATGCAGTGCGCGGCGGGACCATTGTAGGACAGCACAATGTGGTGTTTGCTGGTACGGATGAAGTCATTGAATTAAGCCATACCGCAACAAGTAAAGAAGTATTTGCGGTGGGAAGCATACGGGCGGCTAGATTTTTGCAGGGCAAGGCAGCAGGTATGTACAGCATGACGGATTTGGTAGAATCTCTGTAATAATGTATTTAAATAAGAAAGAGAGGGATATGCATATGGAACGAGTGATTCAAAATATACAAGTATTGGACGGCGTTTCCATAATCAATATATCCAACTTGCCTGGCGATATTCAATATATTGCCCATCTATTGCGGGACATTGCGCAGCGGAATATCAATGTGGATGTCATTAATCAGACGACATTTGATAAAAATAGCAACGTGACATTTTCCTTTACTATTTCAGACCGGGATGTCCATGAGGCAATTAAAACGTTGGCGCCGTATAAAAAGAAAATTGATAATTTTGTTGTGGAAGTGGACAGTGGAAATACCAAGATATGTGTCGAGGGGAAATTGATGTCTGAGCGGCCCGGTGTTGCGGCAACGGTTTATGAAGCGCTGGCAACGGCTGGGGTGGAAACAAAATTAACTTCTACATCGGAAGTGGATATTTCTATCGTTGTAGCAGATCAATTTTCTGATGATGCGGTAGCTTGCTTGAAAAAGTTAATGAATTAACTGGCATTTTTAACGTAAAATGTACCCATTCCTACTGCGGCAGGAATGGGTATTGTTTTTGAAAAGGATGATACTATATAAAATGTAAATAGATTGTATTGGAATTTTTATGTTGAATTTGTAGCTTCTTTGTGATAAAATGGAATAGAATTGTAGATATTGAAGTTCTGTCTGAGTGCGGAAGAGGGCAGAGAAAATGGAGGGAACCATGATAGATAAGTTTAAAAAGTTGTTTTCCCAAAAAGCATCTCCCCTTACCAGAAAATGGTTATTATCCTATATATTAATCTTAATCATCCCATTGATTACAAATTCTATTTCCCAAATCTATTCCTATACCAAATTAAAAGAGGAACTGCTCCACTCTAACACGAATTTGGTGGCGCAGATGAACTCGGATTTAGACCGGTTAGTGCCCAGCGGCTGGCGTTAGATGTGGCGCGTATGGACTCTGTGAAGACCTTGTTTTGGCAGGATAGACAAGGACAAGTGACTACACAGGACATGTTTAGAACAACGGTAGAAATCGGAAATAATAATGGCAATGAGGAAATTGCTGGAGAATATTTTTTATATTTGCCGCAATCAAAATTGTTTGTCAGTGCAACCGCTGCTATGAGCGTAGAGGATTGTTACAAACTTCGAGACGTGCAAACGGAGTTTGCGCTTTGGCAGCAACAAATGATAAATGGAAGTGGCTGGCAGAGGTATGCTACAACTGGCGGCGGGGGATTTT
>CALLNG010000007.1 GCA_938005345.1 uncultured Clostridia bacterium | reverse complement strand
TGGGCCTAGAATGCGCAATTTTTCGGTTCAGATAATTGGGACGGATGCGTAAAGATAAGAAAAAGAGGCGGAATTAATTCCGCCTCTTTTTCTATGAAAGAAGCACGTGATTTTGTCAAAAAAAGGCGGATTTATTTGTGAAAACCATTGGAAACTGGAGGAAATATCATTGACGTGCTCTGGGAATTGTGCTATAATAAAAAAGTATAGATAAAATGAAAAAGGCGTTTGGACGTGGACAAGGCAGGAGAACGGACTATGAGTAAAAGGGCGAATACAATGTCCCCCCAAAAACACCGGCGAAAAAAACGGACAAGTTTAACAATTATAAAATTTCTTTTTATCATTGTGCTGCTTGCCGGTGGACTATTGTGCCTGCCGGTCTTCCGACTAAAGAATGTGACGATTCAGGGGCTTGAAAACATTTCGCAGGAAACCATTATGAATGCCGTTCAGGATGAAATGGGAAAACATATATTGCGGGTGGATAAACAGGCGATAGAAGAGCGTATTGAAAAAATTACGTATGTAGCAGATGCCACAGTGCAAACGAAGTTCCCCAATGGACTTGAAATTACAATTAAAGAAACGACAATGGTGGGCTATATCAAGTTTACAGGCGGCGTAATCGGCATTGATGGAATGGGAAAAGTAATTGAGACGGCGCAGGAGAGAAATGAGTCCATACCTGTAGTGGATGGTGTAAAAGTAAATCGGTTTGTGGTTGGTGAGAAAATCGCCGTTGAACAGGAAGAGAAGTTAAAAACCATTTTAACTTGCCTTAATGCAATTCATGCTAATGGGTTAACTAGTACGATTGCCAAAGTTGATGTGACAAATTTGCAAGACATTTTGCTGCAAACATCAGGACAAGTAATTGCAAAATGTGGTTCCAGTGACCAGCTAGAATATAAAATTGCGATGTTTTCCAGTGTGTTACCGCAGGTTAACTTAGATGCGCCGGGAACGGTAGATTTACGAATCACAGGACAGGCTATTTACAACAATGCATAAAATGGAATGAGAATTTAATGGGAAAGGACCATGCCGAACATGAAGAAAATGGATATCGGCAGGCAAATTGCGTTGACGGTGGTTTGCCTATTGTTGGGATTTGTTGTATCGCTGCAACTAAAAAGTGTGACGTTTAATGATGCGAGTAATAATACAGAAGTGAAGCGTGCAGAGGAATTACAAAAGGAATTATTACAAGAGAAAACCAAAAATGAAGAATTATATAGCCAAATCATGCAAATGAAAAACGAGGTAGAGCAATACCGTAAAACATCAGAAGAGAATGGAAATATATCACAAGTCTTAATGGAGCAAATGGATACGGCGGAAACACTTGCAGGGCTTTCTGCAGTAGAAGGAAGTGGTGTAATTGTTACACTCAACGATGCCACGGGAAGCCAGACATTAACGCAGGATTCACAAAATTCCATTATCCATGAAGGGGATTTGCGAACCGTCATTAACGAGTTGCTTGCATCAGGTGCAGAGGTGGTTTCACTTAATGAAGAGCGACTTGTTTCTACGAGTTCCATCCGTTGTGTAGGGCCAACGGTATTGGTAAATAATACGAGAATTGCACCGCCTTTTGTCATCAAAGCGATTGGAGACCCCAAAACGTTAGAAGCCGGTTTGCTGATTAAAGACGGGATTGTGGAGGTACTCAAAAGCTGGGGAATTAAAGTGGATATACAAAAAAGTGATAATATTACAATTCCAGCCTACAAAGGTGCCATTACCTTTAAGTATGCCAAAAAAGTGCAGCAAGATGAAAATGGAGGAGAATAGACCATGTATCCAATTTTAGGGCTTATTGTCGGAATTGTAGTGGGATTTGCTGTGAATTTCCACATTCCTCCGGAATATTCAAAATATGTAGCGGTTGCTATCCTTGCGGCATTGGATTCGGTGTTTGGCGGCGTGACCGCATCCGTTCAAAAAAATTTCAATTTAAAAGTGTTTTTGACCGGCTTTTTCGGCAATTCCCTGCTTGCAGTCGGATTAACCTTTTTAGGGAAACGGTTGGATGTGGACTTGGGTCTTGCAGCGATTGTGGTCTTTGGTACGCGTATGTTCAACAATTTTGCAATTCTTCGAAGAATGCTGCTCAACAAATTAAAAAAGGTGGAAAAAATTTAATTTTTGTATTGTAATATAAGAAAAATTATTGTATAATGGTAAAATAGAGTATAGGGAGGGGAAGCTATGATCGATGTTGATGTAGTTTCAAATAACATAGTAAAAATGAAAGTCGTTGGTGTTGGCGGCGGTGGAAACAATGCAGTAAACCGAATGATTGAAGTAGGATTAGAAGACATAGAATTTATTGCTGTCAACACAGATCACCAAGTGCTAATGGGCTCAAAGGCAGATAAAAAATTGCAGTTGGGCGAAAAAATTACAGGCGGAATGGGTGCGGGAGCCAAACCAGAAATTGGTAAAAAAGCTGCTGAGGAAAGCCGCGAAGAAATTGCGGCGGCACTGCAAGGCGCAAATATGGTATTTATTACTGCAGGAATGGGTGGAGGTACTGGAACTGGTGCTGCGCCAATTGTTGCACAGATCGCAAAAGAAATGGGAATGCTGACGGTAGCTGTTGTAACCAAACCATTTTCTGTAGAAGGCCGGGCTCGCTATAAACAGGCGGAGGAAGGAATTTCGGTTTTAAAAGAGTATGTCGATTCCATTGTAATTATTCCGAATGACCGGTTGCTGATGATTGCTGACAAAAAAACAACTGTGACGGAAGCGTTTAAGATGGCGGATGATGTATTGCGGCAAGTGGTACAGGGTATTTCTGACGTCATTAAAAATACGGCCTGCATCAACTTGGATTTTGCCGACATTAAAACGATTATGCAGGATCAAGGTTTGACGCATATGGGAATTGGACATGGCAAAGGCGAGGATAAAGTGGAAGATGCGGTTCGCGCAGCAGTGGACAACCCCTTGCTGGAAACATCTATCAATGGCGCAAAATATGTATTGCTCTATATTGTGGGCGGAAATGATTTCGGAATGTTCGATGCTAATGCGGTGGCAGAAATCGTACAAAAAGATATTGACGAGGATTCCAC
>CALLNG010000006.1 GCA_938005345.1 uncultured Clostridia bacterium | reverse complement strand
CATATGCTGGAGCCGTTTAATTTTCGGCTGACACCATTTGCTGTTATCACTAGTATGAAATTGATGACGGAATTAAATAGTCCAACCGCTGTGGAAAAACTATAATCCGCTTCCAAAAGACCTTTTCGGTAAACAAATGACGAAATCACGTCTGCCGTCTCGTACGTCAGTTCATTGTATAGCAAAATAATTTTTTCATAGCCTAAGCTCATCAGGGAGCCAATACGCAGCACGAGCAGCATGACGATTGTCGGCGCGATGGATGGCAGCGTAATGGCAAAGAGCTGACGGAGCTTCCCAGCTCCGTCAATTTTTGCCGCTTCGTACAGTTCATTGTTTACCGCAGCCAAGGCTGCCAGATAGATGATGGTATCCCAGCCTATGTTTTGCCAGACATCCGAGATTACATAAATGGGAACGAAATATTGCGGTACGGTAAGCATCGATTCTCCATGAATTACCCCAAGATTTGTCAAAAAGATGTTGATAAATCCCGTATCCGCAGTAAAGCTCTTAATCATACCCGCTACAACCACCATGGAAATAAAATGGGGAACGTAGGATATGGTTTGGGTAATTTTTTTAAACCATATTTGCCGGATTTCATTCATCATAAGTGCTAAGATAATAGCGGCAGGAAAACTGACCACCAGCGTGCTGACGCTAATGACAATGGTATTGCGTAAAACTCTGACAAAATATGGGCTTTCAAAAAAATCAATAAAATGCTGGATGCCTACCCAGTCGCTGCCCATGATTCCTTTGATCGGCGCATAATCCTGAAACGCAATAATCGCACCGTACATTGGAACGTACGCAAAGATGACATAGTAGGCAAGTACAGGAAGGAGCATGAAATACACACTCTTATGTACATACAGGTCCCGTTTCGCCCTGCTTAAAAAACGCATGTCTTTTTGTTGAATGCTGCTGTTGATTTGTAGATTATTCACGTTCACTACTCCCATTATTTATCAATTTAGCGGTTATTAAATCTGTCAAGCGAAGCCTGCTGTATTTCAATCGCTCTCTCAATACCATAATCCCTAATTTGCTGCACAAAGGAATCATAATTTGAAATCGGCTCCGTTCCCACAATAAATTTCAAATACATTTCTGTTGTATAGGTATTGATGTTGTTCATGATGTCGGTATATTCCTTGCTGTCCTCTTCTGACGGTGTCAACACAGGCAGCTGGTAATCATCGACGTCGTTGTCGCCCCAATTCATCTGCGCTTCTTTCTGCTGCGGCCAAATGAGTCTCTGTTGATAATATCTGTAATCCATCACAAATGGCCCTTTGCCAGTCGCGCTGGTATATATTTGCAGCATCTCATCAAGCGATTTTCCTTCGGGATTATTTGTCATAAATTCCGTATAGGTCGGAATGCTGTTAACCATATCATAGGTAACGCCCTCTTCACCGAAATTGTATACCAAATGTCCTTCCTCGGTATATCCATAATCCAGGTACTTAACCGCTAGCTCCTTATGCTGACATGCTGTGCTGATTGCCAGACCGCTGACTGCAACGGGCAGTTCCTTTGCTGCATATTTTGCGCGGTCCCCTTTGTTTAGCACAGGCGCTGGCACGCCAACCAAATCAAATGCTTCCATCCCCAGTGATTCAGCCGCTGTGAGCCATTTTCCAACGCCTCCGCCGAGCCATGCAAATACTGCGCCCGTCTCGTTGTTCAGTACGCGGGAGTCCACGGTCTTGCTGTCAATCGCTGCAATATTTTTGTCAATGAGCCCTTCTGTGTACCACCGGTTCATCATGGTAACGAACTCCTGAAACTCCGGTTGAATGTAGCCATACTGAATTTTGCCGTCATCGTCCTTATAAAAGCCCAGATTAATGCCATAGGCGCCTGCTAAGCCCGCCTGTGCATCCGATGCCGTCATACATAGCGGAGCAGTTGCTCCCTTTTGTTCCTTAAATGCAGTGAGCGTCCGATGCCAGTCATCAATCGTCTCCGGTACAGGTAGCGACAAATCATCCAGCCAGTCCTTGCGGAACACATAACCGCTTGTTAGCAGCAGACTGTCTCCCGACTCTTTACCATAATCCATCATCCCAGGATAATAGCAGTAATTTCCTTCATCGGTCTTGACCATTCTGTCAATGTATGGGTCACTTTCCAAAAGCGCTTTGAAATTTGGCGAATATTCTTCAATCAGCTCGTTGAGATTTAAGATATATCCGTCATTAACCGCCTTGTCTGCACCGCCTACAAAGGTTCCCCAGTTCCAGTCAATAATGTCGGGCAGCTCACCGGAGGCCAGCATGAGATTGAACTGCTGTTCCTCCTGGCCGGCAGGTGGATATAGATGCGTAATTTTGACACCCGTTTTTTCATCAATTAGGTCAATGATGCGTTTTGCTCCCTCCTGTGCAGTGATTTGGTCCCAGTTGGCGTTCTGGCGATGAAACATAGTTAATTCCACATCCGTCTCCAAAGGATAGGACGCCGTTTTTAAATCATCCAGGTCATAGTCCGAATTTCCCACCTTGCCATTTGAACAGCCTGAAAACATTCCCGCTGCCAACGATAGGCATACTGCTACAATCATTACTTCTTTTTTCATAGTCTACCATCTCCTCCAAATAATTTTGCGTTAGACCAATCTTTTGAAATTCTGGTTTGCGCGCTGTGCACCAGACCAAATCGATGCGGTCTGCTAACAATTTCATCTTACTTTTTTTCTTTCGTCAAGTAAAGAAACAAATTCTAAACTGGAAAATACAAATTCTAAAAAGCGGTGTTTTCACGCAAAAAGCGCGGCCAGACAGGTGTTGCCTCCTGCTTGGCCGCGCTTATGTATTACTTCTGCGGAATTCATATTTAGATAAACCGTCCCCTACGGTCCATTGCCATTATAAAGCCTGTCCCCTTTCACCTTGTTCCACACTTTTCTTCCGGTAGCTGCCCGGCGTCATACCCGTCGCTTTTTTGAAATTTCTCGTAAACGTAACGGTATTGCCAAACCCCACCTTCTCTGCTATTTCCTCGATTGTTGCATCCGTTGTGAGCAGCAATTCTTTGGACTTCGCCATTCTAAGCTTCGCAATATAGGTGGAAATGTCTTCCCTGCAGGCCTCTCTAAACAGTTTTGAAATATAGGACGGCGCAAATTTAAAATGTACCCCGATTTGGTTGACATTTAGTTCATAGCTTCCATAATTTTCGTCTATATATTCACGTATTTCTTCTATCAAACCATTGGGCTTTTTGCTCTGATACATTTCACAAACCATTTGTATCGTCTGATTCAGTTCCACAACCATTTGGTTAATCATAGAAGAATCAAGTAGCTTTGGCAGCCGTAAAAAGGCATCGCCGGCGCTTTCATCGTCAGAAACCTCAATATATAATTTTAGCAGGGATAGCATAACATCATAAATAAATATTTTGACCGCGCCAACCGATAAATGAGCGGCGCCGGTGTTGTCATGCAGATAGTTGTTTACCTTTTCCTGCGCCATCGCAGCGTTCCCAGTCCGAACCAACGCTTCAAACTCACTTTTCCCTTCCCTTGTAAAGGTATATTTGTTATTCAGCTGTTCCATCTGTAAATCGTCATAGCTG
>CALLNG010000005.1 GCA_938005345.1 uncultured Clostridia bacterium | reverse complement strand
GACTGCAACAGGAGGATTGGAAATTGACGCGCCAGGATTTGATGCAGCAGCTTAGAATTGGAATTCCGGTTGGATTTCAAAATTCTATCCTTGCCATTGGGACTACTGTAGTCCAAGTGGTACTCAATCAACTGGGTGCAAATGCTGTTGCAGCATATACGGCGGCAGGAAAAATAGAAGCAATTGCCTCGTCTAACATCGTGGCATATGACAATTCCATTGCAACGTACACAGCGCAAAACTATGGCGCAAGAGAAATCGAACGTATTCAGCGCGGTGTACACCAATGCCGCTGGATTGCTCTACCGGGCGCGGTTTTGCTAAGTGGTATAGTTATTTTAGCTGGGCGTCCGCTGATAGAACTTTTTGTGGGCAGCGGCCAGGAAGAGGTCATGGAATTGGCGTTGACTTACTTGCGTATTAGCAGCACTTGCTATGTCGTATCACAGCTTGCTGTTTTACACCGGGGAACGCTGCAGGGTCTTGGCAAGACCATTTTTCCTACGATTGCAGGCGCTATTGAACTTGGTATGCGTATTTTTGCAGCACTGATCTTGGCTCGGCTGTTCGGCTTCACGGGCGTTTGTTTTGCAAATTGCAGCGCATGGATTGCCGCCTGTATTTTTGTGTTAATTGCCTACGCTGCTGTTATGCGTAATTTGTGTTGGAATATGCAGATTGGAAAAAACGCAGTGCTATTGCTTCCAGAGAAAAGTTGCGATACTATGCAAGGAAACAGTTAAAGAAAATAGTTGGAGCCATGACGCAGGTACACAGTTGCTGGCAGCCTGAAAATGTTGAACGGCGCATCAGGGGTGCATAGAGTTTGCCAGCGATTGTGAATTACGCAATGAAAAAATTTCCGGTTTCACATAGGTGCCGGATTACTGGAAGTAGGCAGAATCGTTTGCTCTACAAAAAAATTATAAAAGAAAACACAAAAGCAAGCCCGCCTTATGAATTCTGGCGGGCTTGCTGTGCGTGCCGCTTGATGGCGGCAAAACTTTCTGCGCTAATAACATGCTCAATGCGGCAGGCATCTTCCGCAGCAGTACGTTCATTGACGCCAAGCTGCACCAGCCACGTGGACAGAAGCGTATGCCGCTCATATATCATTTCCGCAATGGCTTGTCCCTTGTCTGTTAAAGAAATAAGGCCGCCGTCATCGACTAGAATATATCCATTTTCCCGTAAGTTTTTCATGGCTATACTGACGCTAGGCTTAGTAAAGCCTAGTTCATTAGCAATATCAATCGAACGGACGGCGCCATTGCGTTGACGCAGAACCAAAATGGTTTCCAAATAGTTTTCAGCGGATTCTTGTATGCGCATATGGATTCCTCCCTTTGTGATGAGTGTTGCGGCAAATTAGCAGCAAAACAGGTAAACTAGTGTATATGCTTTTATCATACCATATTCTGCGCCGAATTTCAAATATTTTTGTGAATTCCTACGAAAAGGAAAAAAATGCTTGACAAAACAGTTAGTATGTGCTAACCTATATAGTGGTTAGGATATCCTAACTATATTTCCATGAGCAAATAAATAAAGTCTATGAAGCAATATAAAGGGGTGAGGGAGAATGCCTTTAACAATGGCAAGCGTCGGAACCGCTGCTAGTATAAAGCGGATCGGCGGTAAAGCGGATACGCGGCGTTTTTTGGAAAGTCTTGGCTTTGTGACAGGCGCGCTTGTTACGGTTGTTTCAGAAATAGGCGGTAATGTCATTGTGAATGTCAAGGATTCCCGTGTCGCAATTAGCCGCGGGATGGCAAGTAAAATTATGATCTAATACGCACGGCGCAAAAAAGAAAGGGGAAAGAGAAAATGCGGACATTAAAGGATATTAAGTGCGGACAGACAGTGACTGTATCACGGCTGCATGGAGAGGGAGCGCTGAAACGCCGCATCATGGATATGGGCATTACGCAGGGATGTGAAATTTATGTACGTAAGGTCGCGCCGCTTGGCGATCCGGTGGAAGTGACGGTGCGAGGATATGAATTGTCACTGCGGAAAGAGGATGCGGCGCTCATTGAGGTACGCTGAACGATACGCTGTATTCGTTTATCTGTAGGTTAGAAAATACTAACTGCTGTGGTCAAGCAACTGAAATGAAGGAGGAAATGAGAATGTCAATTAAAATAGCGCTTGCCGGGAATCCAAACAGTGGTAAGACGACCATGTTTAATGCACTGACGGGAGCCAATCAGTTTGTCGGAAACTGGCCTGGTGTTACTGTGGAAAAAAAGGAAGGAAAGCTCAAAGGGCATAAAGATGTTCATATCATGGACTTGCCAGGAATTTATTCGCTTTCGCCCTATACGTTGGAGGAAGTCGTTGCAAGAAATTATTTGATTAATGAACGTCCGGATGCGATTTTGGATATTGTGGACGGAACCAATTTGGAGCGCAACCTATATTTAACTACACAACTGGCAGAACTTGGAATTCCAATGGTTCTCGCGGTAAATATGATGGATGTTCTGCAAAAAAAAGGCGATGTGATTGACTTCAGAGCGTTGGGACAAAAAATGGGCTGCGAAGTGGTACCAATTTCGGCGTTAAAGGGAACAGGTGTGAAAGAAGCGGCAGAACGGGCAGTAAGCTTAGCACAGAAAAAAGTGGATTTCCGCCCGGTACATACTTTTAGCGGCCAGGTGGAAGGATATTTAGATGAAATCAGTTCTAGATTGTCTGGAATCCCAGAAAACCAGAAAAGATTCTATGCTGTGAAACTGTTTGAGAGCGACAACAAAATCACGGAGTTGATGAATAACGTACCAAACGTATCGGATGTCATTTCTAAGGCAGAACAAGATATGGACGATGATGCAGAAAGTATTATTACCAACGAACGGTATCATTACATTTCGTCTATTATCAAAGGATGCTATAAAAAGAAGAATAAAGCAAAACTCACGACTTCGGATAAAATTGATAAGGTTGTAACCAACCGTTGGCTGGCGCTTCCTATTTTTGCAGTTGTCATGTGCATTGTTTATTATGTATCGGTCACGACCGTTGGTACCTGGGCAACGGACTGGGCAAATGATGGCCTATTTGGTGACGGCTGGCATCTGTTTGGTATTGGAACATCCGCCTATGAAGAATCCGTTGGTGAATGGGAAACAGAGCAGTTAAAAATAGAATCGTTTTTAGCTGCTGCGGAGGAAGAAGGCATTGATGTTGCGGATGTGACGGAAACCTTGGAAGCGGAAGAACCAGACCAAAGTGTAATTGACCAGTTTACAGAGGACGCGGCAAACGTCAATGCAACGGCTGAAGTAGAAAATGAAGAAGGTGTTGTGGAAGAAACCATTCCGGTAGGCGTAGACGATTTTACGGCAGCGCTGGAAGTGGCAGAACCAGATCCGGCGGAATTTGGCGTTTGGGTTCCGGGTATACCGGTATTGATTGAAAACGGGTTAACGGCGGCTGGCGCGGCAGACTGGGTAAGTGGATTGATTCTGGACGGTATTGTCGGCGGTGTTGGCGCTGTTTTAGGATTTGTTCCGCAGATG
>CALLNG010000004.1 GCA_938005345.1 uncultured Clostridia bacterium | reverse complement strand
TTCACCTAGTTCTATCATTCCAGGCGTAATTAAAATGCGCTGCACATTTTGGAAATGCCCTAACACTTGCACAGCGGCCCGCGCTCCCTCCACATTAGAGTTAAACGCATCATCAATAATGGTAATGTTTCCGCTACTTGGTTTCATTTCCAAACGGTGTGGCACCGGCTGCAATTTTTTAACAGCAAAACGAATACTTTCGGGTTCTAACCCCAGCATGTCAGCGATTGCAACTGCTCCGACAATATTTAGAATATTATGTTTTCCTAGTAATTTTGTTTCAAGTGGAATTTCAAGCCCTGCTTTTGATTTTACAACAAAACTCGTTCCGGTATTGCCGTAGACAATTTTCTCTGCCCAATATTGCACCCCGTCTTCCTCTTTTTCTCCATACGTAACAGCAGACGGATACCGTTGATTATCCCGAATCAATGGAGAAGACAGATTTAATACTAATTGATTTTTATCCGGAAGGCTTTCTGCCAGTTCATACTTGGTATTTACAATATTTTCCACTGTATGAAACGTTTCTAAATGCTGTGGACCAATGGATGTAATAAGTCCAAACTGTGGATGTACTAAATCACAAATTTCCTGAATATCTCCTACATATTTCGCGCCCATTTCACAGACAAATACTTCATGAACAGGCTTAAGCTGCATTCGAATTGTTTTAATGACACCCATTGTTGTATTATAGCTTTCCGGTGTCATGAGCACATTATATTTTTCGGCCAATATTTTGCTCAAAATAAATTTTGTACTAGTTTTTCCATAACTTCCGGTTATGCCCACAATGCGAAGTCCCTGCATAGCCTCAATCTTTTTTTGCGCATCCCGAAAATACCATCGGTTAATTATCAATTCAATTGGGCGATTCAAGATATTGCTGAATGCTATATAGAGTGGCGCACAAATACATAGCAAGGTAAGTAAGATGGCTAATATCCTAGTATCTGGCCGCAATGTCATACACACTATAATTATAATGATTCCTAACAGGCTACAGGTCACAATTAGCCGTTTAACACGTGCCGTCACAACCAGCGGCTTTTTCTGATAGGCGTTTTTCGGTCGGCATAGAAATAAAAGAAGATATACGCAACCAAATAGCATAAAGGCATATTGCTTTAGGAAAAACCATCCGACAAAGAAAGTCACAATTGGAAGAAATTCTCTGATGAAAATGATACGTCCAAGATGCTTCATACTCCATTTTAAGTAATGTCCATTAAAATAGGCGTTTTGTTGCAGCATATGAAGACCCTGTTTCAATTTCCAACCAAACCATAAAAAATAAAGAAAAACTGGTAGCAGCAGCGAGAGTAATTGAATCATTTTAAAACCTCCTGCATGTCATCTTCTAAAAATTTATTAACCACTGCACAAAACCGCCCATAATCATCTAAATAGGAATAATGCCCTGCCTGTTGAAAAACAACAAGACCTGCCCGGAGGAAAGCATCTACCAGATCGGCACACTGGA
>CALLNG010000003.1 GCA_938005345.1 uncultured Clostridia bacterium | reverse complement strand
CGCCTTACAAATCTCCTCATTTTCACGTACCAGCGGCCTGGTGGCATCCCGGCTGTTCCACACCAAAAGCACCTGTCCTTCCGGCGCCAGAATCCGCTGGCATTCCGCGCGAAACCGCGCCACATCCAGCCAGTGAAATGCCTGCGCTACCGTAATCCCCTGCAGGCTGCCCGCTGCAAGGCCTGTCTGCTCTGCCTTCTGTACAATCCATTGCCAGTGGGGATATCCTGCTAGCCGCTTTTGCAGCGCCGCGCCCATGTCCCGGTTTGGCTCCACTGCATAGACCGTCAATCCGCGTTCCAGCAGCTGCTGCGTAAAAATCCCAGTGCCCGCGCCTACGTCCGCCACAGTGTCTCCCTTCAACGGGCCGCCCACCGTCTGCCACCAGTCCAGAAGCTCCGGGGGATAACCGGGTCGGCTGCGGTCATAGATCGCCGCTTTTCCTGTAAATTTCTGCATCACGTCCATGTGTATCCCCTTTCGCCAATCGGTTGTTGTAACGGCCTGTTTCATCGGCATCTCCATAATTGCAATGTAGGAAAAGATCCGGTATTATTGCAGCCGAAATACATGCGCAATGGGCGGTGCACTCATGCGGTGTTCCGTGGGAATGGACACCAAAATGCCGCCTTCAACCGTTTGAAATTCCAGCTTTTCATCGCTGCCCATCAGCGTCACACCGGACACCTTGCCGGTATAAGGTATCAGCAGCTTTGCTTCCACATTCTCCCGTCCAGTAGGGAACAGATGAATGGCATATACAACGCCTTCCTTTTGCGTAAACGCCACATCTCCCACCTGGTACGGCGCACAGACGCGGGTTCCGTAAATTGCTTCGCCATACGTTTTCATCCACTGTCCCAACCCACGCAGGCTGTCCATTGCCTCCACCGGGATACGTCCATCCGGCTGCGGGCTGACATTCAGCGCCAAATTACCGCCCTTTGCCACAATACCCACCAACGTGTTCACAACTTCCCGGGAAGATTTATAGTGGTCGCCGAATTTATAGTCAAACCCGTTGCCCAGCGTCAAGCAGCTTTCCCAGGGAATGTGCAGCGGCTCCTCCGGCACGCACATTTCCGGCGTGACATAGTTTTCATACGGCCCGCCCACCGTCCGGTCTGCAGAAAGCAGCCAGGGTTGCAGCCGGCGTGCTTCGTCTACAATCTCGCCCAAACGGATATCCTGCCCGTTTTGCTTGCAGACCCATCCTGCGTCAAACCACAAAATGTCCAGTTTCCCGTAGTTCTGACACAGCTCCAGCACTTGGTTTTTGGTAAATTGCACAAACTTCTCCCACCGTTCCGGATCCTCGGCGGGGTCGTACATGGGATTGCGGTCGCTGGGCCATCCCGCTGGATCTGGCATATGGCGGTAATAAGGCGTATGCCAATCCGCTTTGGAAAAATACGCGCCAATCCCCAGGCCTTTGGCCCGAAACGCGTCAAACATGCTTTTGACAATGTCGGCATGCTCATTCGTATGGTAAGGGCACTCCGGCGCGGTGACTTTGAAATCCGTATACTGCGTATCCCACATGCAAAATCCATCGTGATGTTTTGTTGTGAAGATCAAATACTTGAATCCGCTTTCCGCAGCCATGCCGGCCCACTCCTCCGGCTGGAAACGCACAGGGTTAAAAGAGCGGTTCAGTTCATAATACT
>CALLNG010000002.1 GCA_938005345.1 uncultured Clostridia bacterium | reverse complement strand
TCTATATACACCGTGTCGCCCTTTGCATTGGTGCTGCTTGTCACACGTCCCAGCGTATCATATTCCACCGATTCCGTACATGGGACATTGGAGGACTGGTAATAGGTTGTACTCTTCGGCAAAAACACCCGGTTCCCGATGTTGGTATAGGTCATGGTAACCGCTTTTGCTGTTGGGATCCCTTCTGTTTCAGCCTCTTCCTCTGTCAGCGGCAAGCTGCTTTTGACTGGCAGGCAGGAATCTTCATCATATTCCGTCCGTGTCACATAGGTGCGCGCTATCCCGCCTATTGTCTCTGTGACAGTCGTTTGTGAAGGCTGGTTGATGGCGTATTCGCTTTCATAGTCCATCTCCTGCACAATGCTGTCTGCTCCCGTCTCAGCGCTTTCCACGCTGGTCTGCTTATCTGCCAGATTCAGTTTGATTTGGAACTTCCGCTTTCGGCCTGTATCAAATACATGTTTGGTATAGTAATACGTGTCCACGCTGCCGCCCGGGTTCGTTACTTTTACTTGGTAGTCCCCCCATTCCGGATCGAGTCCATACACTATTCCATAACTGCTTGAGATACCATATCCGGTCTCGTCATTATAGAATCCTCCGGTATAGTTATAGGTCGATTTATTGATTGGTGCATTTTCATTGGTATAACTTAGCTGTACGTCATAGTGCTCTGTAACCCGGAATGCTGTCTCATATCCACCATATTGGTGCGGCGTATCCATATCCGGCCCAACGACTTTTTTTGCACTTTCATAGGTAATATAGGTATCTGAATTACGGTGTCCTACTTTGCTGATGAGCGGTCTTCCAGAAAAGCTGTAACTCTTGCCTGTTGCCTCATTAGGATACCAAGCTGATGCAGAACCGTTCTTCTCTTCATATGTTATAGGCTGCGTATATTGACCATTATCATAGTCATACAACATATAATACTTTCCGGTTGCATCGATATCTTTTATTCCAACTTCCCTTTCATACCAAGTATCAAAGGATGCCACTGCCCTAAAATACGTCAGTTCGCGGAATTCATTCCCGCTGGGGTCTTTTGCTTTTATGACCATCGTTTGATAGGGGCTGCCTTCATACCGTTGGTATAAATCGCCGTTGTACGTAAATTCTAATGTGCGTCCCAGCGTGTCCGTTATTTTAGATAACAGCGGCTTATGCGGCTGTACCCGCACGTCATCAAAACAAATAATCCCTTTTGCGTGCTCAATTTCCACCCGCAAACGCAGCGAACGCGGCGTTTCGTCGTAATCATAAGGATCCATTGTAAACTGCATGGTTTCTGTCACCCATTGCCGGTTATCAACTTCCGTAATAGTTTTCACCAATTCCGACGCCAACGGCGTATTCTGTGAACCGCGCACATCAACATAGACTTCTAGCTGTCCATCAAAATCCCGCAGCGTTTCTCCGGCATAATATGCAAATCCCAATGTATATGTATCTACCTCGCTGTCTGTCATGACATAATTGGTCGCAAACGAGCCTTGGCTGGCAGAACTGCTATTGTTTTGAAAATACATATTAATATCTTCATCCGTGACATTTGACCTGCTGAAATTTTGATAGCTGTCAAATGGCGTCAAGTTTCCCCCTGGCTGGTTGGTATAATCAAACTTAATTTCATTGCCGTATTGATCAACAATCGCCAGTAACTGCCCCTGACTGCCAAAATACTGCATTGTCCCGTCCGCGTCACGGAAGGAATACGCAGAGGTCACGCCATCCCGCGTATAGGAATGGTCCACATCCCGGAATTTGACGTTATCCGTATAGTAGTTATCCAAATTTGTTGTGTACAACAAATATCCATTGCTTACAAAGTTGCCATCTTCGTCTACGTCGGTTCCCAGCATGTCTTTGGTGTTCACGCGGTAAGCGCTTCCGGTTCCATCGTGGTAATATAGTTCCTTATCCGAAGTGGTATCCCAAGTTTTTTCCCGTTTGACTTCCACGGATGGGAATCCAAACGACCACCCCAGGCCCAGGGCATACCGCTCATTATAATAAGTTGTCGGCTCCAGCCGCACATGGCCGTTATCTTCCTGCCGGTTTTCCATGACAACATGGCTCTGGTTACTTTGGTAAAACCGGTTCAGATTGAGATCCAGCCCATTTTTGCCCGGCAGTGATAGGTCTGTATAGTTTAGCTGTAGGTCTCCGCTATAGGGGGATACGTTCACGCTCGCGGAACGCCCGCCCATATTCGGTTCCTTGATATTATTTCGGAAGGATGGTTCTTTTAGCATTTGGTATTCTGAAGCTGCGTCATCGCCCGCAGCGCGCGCCGCCATGGCCTGCGCACCTGGCTCTTCTTTTCCAATCGCCCGGCCATGGAACTGTGGTGCATCCACTGATTCCCCGCTCGCAATTTGCGGCCCCTGGTTTTCTGATTCTGACTGTAGTGCTATCTGTGACGTTTCCATTAGCGGCCCAGTATAGGGGATAAGGTCCGTGTTTTTCTCTATTTCCTGCTCCACAGCCTGGGGCAGCGGTTTTTCTTGTGACTCTGCAAATATACAAGTCTGCA
>CALLNG010000001.1 GCA_938005345.1 uncultured Clostridia bacterium | reverse complement strand
ACCTTGAAGCCATATTTAGCTTCTATGTATTCCTTTATCATTTTGTAGGTAACTCGCTCTTTCGGCTTGTACGCCTCGGCTCTTTTAGCGATATTATCAAGCGGCACTTTGCCCTCTCCCTCGCCAAACTCCACTTTTACGCTGATTGTGCTGTCAGGTTTTTTGTGGGAAAGCAGTACCACCGTCTCCACATGGGCACTATGCAAAAATAAGTCTACTGGCTGTACCTGTTCTGTTTGATATCCACACTTTTGCAACAAATTCAAGTCCCGTGCAAGCGTTGCGGGATTGCAAGAAATATATACCAGCTTACGGGGAGCTAGATTGACTAACAATGGTATTGTTTCCTTTGAACACCCCTTTCTAGGTGGGTCTACCAATACTATGTCCGCCCGTTCCCCACTTTCATATAGCTGTTTTGTCACATGGGCGGCATCGCCCTGATAAAATGTGCAGTTCGTTATACCATTAATTCGCACATTTTCTTTCGCATCTTCCACCGCCTCTGGAACCAATTCCACTCCAATTACCTTTTTGGCATAACATGAAGCAAACAGTGAAATCGTACCAGTGCCACAATATAAATCCAATACCGTATCGGTCGGCTGGATTTGTGCTGTGCGAAAAGCTACACGATATAACTGTACCATTTGCTCTGTGTTGACTTGATAGAAACTATTTGGAGAGATTAAAAACTGTAGCCCTTCTACTTGGTCCCGGATTTTACCTGGGCCCCATAATATGCGATTTTCCTTTCCTAAAACGACATTATTAGGTTGAGGCTGGATATTTTGAACTACCGTGGTAATGGTACCAATCCGCTCTTTCAATAGTTGTATTAATTCATAGATAAAAGACAATTCTCTTCGATATGTAACCAATACCACCATTATTTCCCCGGTTCCTTCTGCAAAACGGATATAAATATGGCGGATATTTCCCGTTCTTTTTTTCTCATCATAAGGCGGAATGTGATACCGCTGCATCCAAACAATCACGGTTTTTTTTATTGCTTCTGCCTGTCCAGGTTCTATTTTACAATTCATATTCGGAATGATGTCATGGCTACCCATACGGTAAAATCCAGCAGTAAGATTTCCGTGCTTGTCCACACCAATCGGAATTTGAACCTTATTTCGGTAGTGGTATAGCCTTTGTGCTGCAATAGTTTTTTCCACTCTGCATTCCAATTTGCCTATACGCTTGATGCAGTCCTGCACAATTTGCTGTTTCATGCGGAGCTGTTCTGCATAATCCATCTGCATAACTTGACAACCACCGCATAACCCAAATACATTACATTTTGGAGTAATCCTATGCGATGATGCATGAATAAGCTGTTCCAATCTTCCATAACAATACGATTGCAGCACTTTTACAATTCGGACAATTGCTACATCTCCTACTACAGTATATGGAACAAACACAACTACCTCGTCAATGCGTCCAATTCCTTCGCCTCTGCTTCCATACCCCGTAATTTCAACTGTATGAATCTCATTTTTCTTTAACATCGTTCTCTCCATTTTTTGAAAAAAGAGTGCTGGGTTCAGCAGCACTCATCATCTTCTATTTCCACCCGCTTTATGTCTGCACCAAGCTGTGTAAATTTTTCCTCTACATGTTCATATCCACGGTCAATATAATGAACATTCATAATTCTTGTTGTTCCTTCCGCCATTAATCCGGCTATAATCATGGCGGCACCCGCACGCAAATCCGTTGCCTTCACATAAGCTCCCATTAACTTTTCTACACCCTCAATGACAGCAGTCCGACCACTTACACTAATATTCGCTCCTAAACGCCGCAATTCATCCACATATTGAAACCGATTTTCCCATACACCTTCATTGACCATGCTCGTCCCTTCTGCTATTGCAAGCAACGTCACTACAATTGGCTGTAAATCAGTTGGAAACCCTGGATACGGAAGTGTTTTAACATTAGCGCGATGCAGCGGCCCTTCCCGGCGCACTCGAACAGCATCATCATATTCCTCAATTTCAACTCCCATCTCTAATAATTTGGCGGAAATCGCATCTAAATGCTTAGGAATTACATTTTTTATTAACACATCTCCGCCACTAGCTGCAGTCGCTATCATAAAAGTGCCTGCCTCAATCTGATCTGGAATCAGCGTGTATGTACAGCTGCCCAGCTCCTCTACCCCTTTTATCCGAATGACATCTGTCCCAGCACCTTTAATATTTGCGCCCATAGAATTTAAAAAATTGGCAACATCTACAACATGGGGCTCTTTGGCAGCATTTTCAATGACTGTTAGCCCTTCTGCCAATACTGCTGCAATCATCACATTAATAGTTGCGCCAACACTAACTACATCCATATAAATTGCATTTCCTTGAAGTTTTTCTGCTTCTAAATCAAACATTCCCTGCTGCAAAGAAACTTTAGCACCTAGTGCCTCAAATCCTTTAGTATGCTGATCAATTGGCCGCTCACCGAAATTGCAGCCACCTGGCATTGCGACTTTGGCTTTTTTAAACCGCCCCAAAAGCGCTCCTACTAAATAATA